>CAIVDX010000077.1 GCA_903904805.1 uncultured Rhodospirillales bacterium | reverse complement strand
GGTGCCGGCGGCGAGGGAGTCCGGCACCATCGTCTCCGCCGGCAGGCCGAGGCGGGCGAGGTCGAGCAGCGTGCCGCTGCCGAGATCGTGCACCAGCAGCAGGCCACGGGCGCGGGCGAGCGTGGCGAGCTCGGCGAGGGAGGTTTCCTCGGTGAAGCCGCTGACGCGGAAATTGCTCTGGTGCACCTTCAGCAGGATCTTCGTCGCCGGGGTGATGGCGCGCTCATAGTCGGCGAGCCGGGTCTTGTTGGTGGTGCCGACCTCGCTGAGTTTCGCGCCACCTTGCTGGATGACATCGGGGATGCGGAAGCCGCCGCCGATCTCGACCAGCTCGCCGCGCGAGACGATGACCTCCGCGCCCTCGGCCAGGGCGCTCAGCGCGAGCAGGACGGCGGCGGCGCCGTTGTTCACCGCGATGGCGGCCTGGGCGCCGGTGAGCTGTCGCAGCATCGGGGCGATGCCGGCCACCCGGCTGCCGCGCCCGCCGGTGGCCAGGTCGAATTCGAGATTGCAGTAGCCGCTGGCCTCGATGGCGGCTGTGATGGCGGCGTCGGCCAGTTTGGCGCGGCCGAGATTGGTGTGCAGCACGATGCCGGTGGCGTTGATCACGCGGGCGAGGATCGGCTGGCGGTCATGCTCCAGCGCGGCCTGGGCGATCGCCAGCAGGTCAGCCGGTTCGGGCGGCGCGTCGGTTGCCCCGGCGCGCAGGTGGGCGCGGGCCTGATCGAGGGCGGTGCGCAGGGCGGCGACCACTGGCGCGTGGCCATGTTCGGCGATAAGCCGTTGACCCCCTGCCAGGTCGAGCAATTTCTGCAGCTGGGGCAACAGGCGCAGCCGTGCGTCGGGCATGTCGTCCATTCAACGGCTCATAAGGTCAGAGGAGGGTCTGGTGGACTTGATAGATGGTCGTCTCACATCGCTTTCCCATGGCGGCGGCTGCGGCTGCAAGCTGTCGCCGTCTGTTCTGCGCGAACTGCTGGCCGCGATGCCGCGGCCGGGGCTGTTCCCCAACCTGCTGGTGGGCACCGAGACGGCGGATGACGCGGCGGTGTATCGGCTGAGCGACGAGATCGCCATTGTTGCCACCACCGATTTCTTCATGCCGGTGGTGGATGATCCGTTCGAGTTCGGGCGCATCGCGGCGACCAATGCGCTGTCGGACATCTATGCGATGGGTGGGTCGCCGATCATGGCGCTGGCGGTGCTGGGCATGCCGCTGGGGAAAATTTCCACCGAGGCGGTCGGGCGGATCCTGGCGGGCGGGGCCGCGGTGTGCGCGGCGGCGGGCATTCCGGTGGCGGGCGGGCATTCGATCGATTGTCCGGAGCCGATCTATGGGCTGGTGGCGATCGGCACGGTGCATCCGCAGCGTATGCTGACCAATGCCGGCGGGCGGGCCGGCGACGTGCTGATCCTCACCAAGGGGCTCGGGGTGGGCATTTTCAGCGCGGCGCTGAAGCAGGAGCGTCTGCCGCCGGCCGGCTATGCGGAGATGATCCGCTCGACCACGCAGTTGAACGCGGTGGGGCGCGAACTGGCGGCGATGGCCGGGGTGCATGCGCTGACCGATGTCACCGGCTTCGGGCTGCTGGGCCATGGGCTGGAGATGTGCCGGGGGGCGGGGCTGGGGGCGCGCATTCGGCTGGACGATGTGCCGGTGCTGCCGGGGGCGGCTGACCTGGCCGAGGCGGGGCTGATCACCGGGGCGTCGGCGCGCAACTGGGCGAGCTATGGCGCCGATGCGCGGCTGCCCGACGGGCTGGCGGATTGGCGGCGCGGGCTGCTGACCGACCCGCAGACCTCAGGCGGGCTGCTGGTGGCGGTCGCGCCGGAGCAGGCGGCTGCTGTGCTTGCCCATATCAGGGCGGCGGGCTTTGGCCAGGCCGCCATCATCGGCGCGCTGCAGGCGGGGGCGGCGGAGATCAGCATCGTGTGATTGACCTGCGTCGCCGAACGGCCAAATAGACAGCACGGAGGCGATTGGGGTCTGGTGGCCTCCCTGGTCTTCAAAACCAGTGGTCCGCCAAAAGCGGACGGTGGGTTCGATTCCCATCCGCCTCCGCCAGTCCAGCCGGAATTCACTGGTGGTGGGGCACGAATTCAGCTAGCTTAAGCTGGTTTTTTGGGGCTTGCAGCATGCAGATCGGCGCCTTCGACGCGAAGAACAGGCTTGGCCATTTGCTCGACCTCGTCGAGGCGGGCGAGGAGGTGACGATCACGCGGCATGGCAAGGAGGTCGCGCGGCTGGTGTCGGCGCGGGCCGGGCATGGGCGGGATGCGGCGCGGGCGGCGGTGGCGCGCATCCGCGAGCGGGCCGCTGCATTGCAGGCCGGGCCATTCGATTGGGCGGAGTGGAAATCCTTTCGTGACGAGGGGCGCCGATGAGGCGGTGAGGTCGCGCCCGTGAGTATGGTGCTCGACAGCTCGGTCACGCTGGCCTGGCTGTTCGGCGATGTGACCACCCCAACGATCAGCCAGCTGTTCGAGACGGTCGCCGAGCGCGGCGCGGTGGTGCCGGGGCTGTGGTGGCTGGAGATTGCCAACAGCCTGACCGTCGCGGTGCGGCGCCGCCGCATCGATGCCGGCTTTCGCCGCGCCGCGCTGGCCGATCTGGCGCTGCTGGACATCAGCACCGACGCGCAGACCGCCACGCAGGCATGGGCGGACACGCTGGATCTGGCTGATCAGCATCGGCTGACATTGTATGACGCTGCCTATCTGGAGCTGGCGCGGCGGCGGGGGCTGCCTTTGGCCACACTGGATCTGGAGCTGCGCGCGGCGGCACTGGCTGCCCAGGTTGGTCTCGCCGGGGGGTAACGCTCAGAAGCTGAGAAACAGCGGATTGATGCCGCCGCGGCGGAAGGATTGCTCGCGGGCCAGCAGGTCGAGGGCGAAGGAGGCGATGTCGTCGGCGAACGGGTCCATCCGCTCATCGGCGTGCTGCTGCATGTGCTTGATGTAGCTGGCGCAGGCGCCGCAGGTCTCGACCCCGATGGTGGCCGGCTCGTCGGGCGCGTCGGATGCGGGGGCGTCGCTGTCGGCGAGGGTGAAATATTTGATGCCCTGGGTTTCGGCGCAGACGGTGCATTTGATGCGGACATAGTTCCACAGCGTGCCGCACAGGCCGCAGGCACAGTAGCGGGCCTTGTTGGCCGGGCTCCAGCCGACGACCAGGCTGGCCACCGGGGCGCCGCCGCAGACCGGGCAGGTGCTGCCGGCCGGCGGCGTGATGGCGGTGGCGTCGATGGTGATGGCGAGGCGCGCGAGATGCACCTGCAGGGCGGCGGCGAGGAAGAGCGATTCCGCCACCAGCTCGGCGGCGTAGCTGCCCTCGATGATGTCGGCGGCCAGCAGCACACGGTCGGCCGGGGCCATCGCGCGCAGGCCGGCGAGGGTGGCCCTTGCCTGCTCGGGGGCGGCGGTGAGGTCGAGAGTCTGCAGCAGCCACTCGAGGGTGGCGGCGAAATCCGCGTTGCCCGCGATCTGGTCACACGCGATGGGGGGGAGGCCCTGGCCGGTGCGCAGGCTCACGCTGTCGGCGGGCACTGGGGCGGGGGCGGGCAGGGCGGCCACGCAGGCCGCCTGGGCGCGCACAATGGTGGCGAGGAAGCCGAGATAGGCGCCGAGCGGGTGGTCGGCGGCGAGTTCATCGAAGCGGGCGGCGCGGTCGGTGAACAGGGTGGTGGGGTCGGGCAGGCGCAGGAACGGCGCCTCGGCCACGCCGCCGACCTGGGAGGGGTCGGGCTGGACGGCGGAGAAATCGCCTCTGCCCTCGCTTTTGGGGGGAAGGCCGCGCTTGCCGGTTGCCATCGTTGGTTAGTGGCTGCCGTGCGTGTCGCGATGCACCGCGCCCTTGGTGCTGGCCTGACGGACGAACCATTTGCGGTGATGGCGGAACGCCCAGCCGCCGGTGACATCGCCGCGGATCATCGCGCGTGTGGTGCCGCTGACCCAGATCGCCGCGTAGACATGCACGAAGATCACCGCGATCGCGACGACGGCGGCGACCGAATGGGCGAGCACCGCCCAGCGCTTGGTGTCGATGCTGGTATAGGCGAAGAAATACTGGTCCCAGATCACCAGGCCGGAGGCGAACATCACGGTGATCATCAGGGTTTGCGACCAGAAGACGAATTTCTGGCCGAGATTGTATTTCTCCAGCAGCGGCAGCCGGTCGTGCCGGTTGGACACCACATCACCGAAGCGGGCGGCCCATTGGGCGTCGTCACGGTTGAGCAGGTTGAGGCGCCAGAAGCCGACGAAGAGGAAGGCGAAGCTGGCGAACAGGGCGCAGCCGAGCCAGGGGTGGATGGTGCGCGCCGCCTGGCCGCCGCCGAAGATGCCGGTGAGGAAGAACAGGTAGGGTGAGAAGAAGGCCAGGCCGCTGAGGCCCAGCAGAGTGAACAGGCCGGCGGTCAGCCAGTGATTGACACGCTGCAGGCCGCTATAGCGCGCGACCAGAATTTCCGGCTCGGCGACGGGGCCGAGCTGGTTCATGATTGCGCCTCAAGTTTTTCGGCGGCCGCGGCGGCCTCCTCCTCGTCGACCACCGGCACCTCGTCGGGTCCGACGGTGAGGTAGTGGAAGGCGCCGCCGATGGCGGCGAGCGCAAGGGTGGCCAGGCCGAGCACCTTGAAGCCGCCCTTCCAGAGCTGGACCAGCGGCGAGATGCGGGGGTTTTTCGGCAGACCGGCGTAGATTTCGGGCTGGTCGGCGTGGTGCAGCACATACATCACATGGGTGCCGCCGACACCTTGCGGGTCATACAGCCCGGCCTGGTCGAAGCCGCGCTCCTTGAGATCGACGATGCGATCGTTCGCCTGCTCGATCATCGCGTCCTTGGTGCCGAACATGATGGCACCGGTGGGGCAGGCCTTGGCACAGGCCGGCGCCTGGCCGACGGCCACACGATCCGAGCAGAGCGTGCATTTGTAGGCCTTGTGGTCGTCCTGGCTGATGCGCGGGATGTTGAAGGGGCAGCCCTTCACGCAATAGCCGCAGCCGATGCAGTTTTCCTCGATGAAGTCGACGATGCCGTTGCCGTATTGCACGATGGCGCCGGGCGAGGGGCAGGCCTTGAGGCAGCCGGGATCGGCGCAATGCATGCAGCCATCCTTGCGGATCAGCCACTCCAGATTGCCGGCCTCGGTCTCATGCTCGGTGAAGCGCATGAGGGTCCAGGATTTCGGCGTGAGGTCGGAGGGGTTGTCATAGACGCCGATATTCTCGCCGATATCGTCGCGCAGATCGTTCCATTCCTCGCAGGCGGACTGGCAGGCCTTGCAGCCGATGCAGCGCGAGACGTCGATCAGCTTGGCGACCTCGGTCTTGCTGCGCACGCCTGGCGGGATCTCGGTGCTGGCCGAGCGCCTGATGATGTCCAGCGAGCTGTAATCTGCCATCGCCGCGCTCCTATGCCACCGGCCCGACGGGCGGGGTGGTGCGTTCGATGTTCACCAGCCAGGCCTTGAACTCCGGCGTTTCGGTGTTGGCATCGCCGACCGAGGGGGTCAGCGAGTTCGGGCCGAAGCCGGGATGGGTCCAGCCGACGAAGCCGAAATGATGCGGGATGCCGACGACGTGGACGGCGCGGCCGTCGCACATCAGCGGCTTGATGCGTTTGGTGACCACGGCCTTGGCTTTCAGTGAGCCGCGCTTGCTCCACACCCGCACCCAGTCGCCC
>CAIVDX010000076.1 GCA_903904805.1 uncultured Rhodospirillales bacterium | reverse complement strand
CGATACCGCCGGCGGCGGCACCTGGATGGGCGTCACCGCACACGGCCTGCTCGCCGCGGTGCTCAACCGCCCTGGCAGCCTCGGCCAGCAGCCGGGCAAGCGCAGCCGTGGCGAACTCCCCCTGCTGGCATTGCGACATTCCTCAGCCGACAGCGCCGCCTCAGCCATCACTGCGCTCGACGGCACCCACTACCGCAGCTTCAACCTGATGCTCGCCGACCGCACCAGGGTGATCTTCCTGCGCGCCAGCGGAGACGGATCGATTGAAAAAATCACCCTCCCTGCGGGCCTGCACATGATCACCGCCCGCGACCCGAACGACATCACCTCGCCCCGCACCGCCCGCTTCCTCCCGCGCTTCGCCGCGGCCGCCACGCCGGACCCCGCCACCGGCGACTGGGCGGCCTGGACCGCCCTGCTCGCCGACCGCACCGGCCCGGCCGGCAGCGAGCTGAACGTCCCCCCGCATGATGGATTCGGCACTGTCTGCGCCTCCCTGCTGGCGATCCCGGCCCAGGGTGCGCCGCTCTGGTTGTTTGCCCCCGGCCCGGCCGACACCACCCCCTTCTCCGTGGTGCCCGGCGTCTGACGCACCGCAAAACTGCTGATATTTCAGACCTCTAGCCCAGCATCTTCGCAGTCCTGCCGAGCCCGCCGCCAATCCAGTTTGCCGGAGGGAAGCAACTATTCGCGCCGGATGAATACAAGCCGCAGTCCATCCGTTTTCATTGACAGAAGCACGATAACAATATTCAGCCTGATCTATTCAGTTATGCTGCCGGTGTGATCATGTAAAATGCCAGATTTTCATTTGGACTGTCGGCTACCGCAAATTAAAGCTTGATCTTCATTCAAAATGCGGTTTTGTGGCATCCATGAACCCCACCGACATCGCCTGCTCACGATCCCCCGCGACGAGGAGCTTTCGCATGATCCCTGGCCGGTCCCCCGCCCGAGCGTCTGTCGCTGTTGGGTGTGTTCTCGCCCTTGCCCTGGCCTTTCCGGCCAGCGCCCGCCCGCTTCAGCTGAGCGACCTGCCGCCGGAGCTTCGCTCGCTGCCCAACGCCCGCGATGGCCTGGTCGATGTCGCCTCCAACGATGTAGGGACCAACGAGCATGGACGTATGGTGCAGAATGGCATGGCCAGTTGGTATGGCGGCCGCCACAATGGCCGCCGCACCGCCAGCGGCACCCGCTTCAACGAACATGACATGACCGCCGCGCACGCCTCGCTGCCGCTGGGCACCCGCGTGCGTGTGGTGCGCCAGGACACCGGCGAGGCGGTCATCGTTACCATCACCGACCGCATCGGCACCCGTCGCCGCGTGATCGACCTCTCCCGCAGCGCCGCCGTGGCGTTGAACATGATCGGCCGGGGCATCGCCGCCGTGAGAATCGAGATCTTGGAAGGGTAACACCTTCAAATTCGAAAATTTTCTTGGTTCTTCTTTTTAAAAAAGAACACGCTCACTTCTTAACATCCGCCACCACCGCCCCCCGCGTCCCGATCGGTCGCGCCTGCCCAACGCAGCTATCCCGCTCCGTTTGCATCTCCAGCGCGGCATTCAGCTCCGCCCCGAGCAGCACCGCATAGGCGCTCGCCCACATCCACAGCATCACCCCCGCGATCGCCGCCAACGGCCCGTAGGTCACGTCCTGCCGCGCGATGCTGCCCAGATACCGGCTGACCAGCAGTGACGCCGCGAACCAGAGCAGCCCCGCCAGCACCGCGCCCGGCATCACCCACGCCCATCGTGCGTGCCGTCGCGAGGGGGCGTAGCGATACAGAGCGGCGAACAGGGCCGGCACCAGCAGCCCCAGCGTG
>CAIVDX010000075.1 GCA_903904805.1 uncultured Rhodospirillales bacterium | reverse complement strand
TCGGAAAACGTGCCGGCACCGCCCTCGCCAAACTGCACGTTGCTTTCGGGCTTGAGGACCGAGCGGCGCCAGAGGCCCCAGGTGTCGGCGGTGCGGGGGCGGACGGGTTGGCCGCGCTCGATCACCAGGGGGCGGAGGCCCATCTGGGCGAGCATCAGCGCGGCGAACAGGCCGCACGGGCCGGCACCGATGACGATCGGGCGCGTGTGGGTTTCGGCGTGGGCGATGTGCGGCATGACATAGTCGCAGGCCGGGCGGGGGCCGACATGGGCGGCGGGCTGCGGCTGGGCGGCGGGGCGCAGTTCGACGTCGAGCGTGTAGATGAAGATGATGTGTGGGGCACGGCGGGCGTCGTGGCCGCGGCGAAAGATCTGCAGATCGCGGATGTCGGATTCGGGCACACCGAGGCGGGCGGCGGCGGCTGATGCCAGCGCTTCGGGTGGGTGGTCGAGCGGCAGTTTGATTTCCGTCAGGCGCAGCATGGGGCGCTGTTTAGCGGGGGGGCGATCGCATCACAAATCGGCTGGGTGGCGTTGCCTCGGGGCGGCTGGCTTGTCAGAGTCCGGCCAGTGCGATTTGGGAGGGTGCGATGAAGGCAATTCGGTTCCACGAATATGGCGATGCGTCGGTGCTGAAGCTGGAGGATCTGCCGATCCCGGTGATCGCGCCGGATGGCGTGCTGGTGCGGGTTCATGCCGCCGGGGTGAACCCGATCGATTGGAAGGTGCGGGCTGGCTATATGAAGGCCGTGCGGCCGTTCGTGCTGCCGCTGACGCCGGGCTGGGACATTGCCGGGATTGTCGAGGCGGCGGGGCCGTTGGCGCGGTTCACGCCCGGCCAGGCGGTGTTCGGCAAGACCGATGGCAATCGTGACGGGACCTATGCCGAATATGTGGCGGTGAAGTCCGATGAGATCGCCATCGCGCCGGGCAGCATGAATCTGGTGGACGCGGCCGGGGTGCCGCTGGCTGCGCTGACCGCGTGGATGTGTCTGTTCGACAAGCTGCAGATCAAGGCCGGCCAGAGCGTGCTGGTGCATGCAGCGGCTGGTGGTGTGGGCGGGTTCTCGGTGCAGCTTGCGAAGTTGGCGGGGGCGCGGGTGATCGGGACGTGTTCGGCGGCGAATCGGGAGTATGTGCTGGGTCTCGGTGCGGATGAGGTGATCGACCACCGGACCGAGGATTTCGCCGCGAAATTGTCCGGGCTGGATGCGGTGCTGGATGGGGTTGGTGGCGAGGTTCTGGCGCGCAGCTATGGGGTGCTGCGGGCGGGCGGGTCGCTGGTGTCGATCGCCGGGCCGGTGGATGAGGCGAAGGCGAAGGAATTGGGCATTATCGTGCAGCGCGCGGCGCTGGGGGTGAGTGGGGCGCGCTGCGCGGATCTCGCGGCCCTGATCGATGCGGGCAAGCTGACCAGCGATGTCGCCGCGCGGTTCCCGCTGGCGCAGGCGGCCGAGGCCCAGCGACTGAGCGAGACGGGGCGGGTGCGGGGCAAGATTCTGCTGACGATGGTCTAGGCCATGCGGCCTTTGTTCGCCGTTCTGTTGGCTGGCGGTGTGCTGGGCGGCTGCGTGGGGGATCCCTCGACGCGCTATGCCGGCATGGTGAGCGGCTGCGGGATCGACCGGCAGGGGGTGATGACCGTCGTGCATGGCCAGGTGGCATTCACCCCGGATGAGGGCACCTGGGTGCTGCGCGGCACGATTGGGGCCGATGGAGCGATTGCCGCGGCGGCGGTTGCGGATGCTACGGGGAAGGCGCGGCGGGCGGGCTCGTTCGCCGGGCGGCTTGATGGCGATGTGATCAGCGGGACGCTGAGCGGGCCGGGATGCAGCGCGACGGTGGCGCTCCATCGCGTGGTCGTCGGGCTGTCGCGGACATTGCCCAGCGGGTCGATGGTGGAGGATCTGCTGAAATAGGTCTCAGCGGATGATCAGATTGGTGGCGTCCATCGGTTCGGTGATGAGTTCCTGGCTGCGCATGACGTCAATCCACCAGGCGAGGCCCTCGGCGGTGACGGCGGGGTCGTAGGCGCCGAGATCGATGCCCGCGAGGACCTGTGGGGGCAGTTTGATGTAGGCACCGATCGCCGCGCGGGCACGGTCGGGCTCGGCGCGGATGATGGTGACGGCTTCGTTGATGGCGGCGCGGAATTCGGGGAGCTGGGTGGCATGCGCCTTCGCCCACTCGCGGGTGGCGACATAGACGACCGAGGGTTTGCCGCCGGGGACGTCCTTCAGAAAATAGGCGACGACGCGGCCGGCACCGGCATCGACGATGCCGCGGGCGAAGGGGTCGATGGCGCCGACGGCGTCAATCTGGCCCGCGCGGAGCAGATCGCGCATCGTCGGGAAGGTGACCTCGGTGAAATTGATCTTGTGCCAGTCTATATGTTTCTGATCGAGCCACCAGCGCAACGTGACATGCATGAAGGCACCCAGCCCCGGCATGCCGACACGCCGGCCGAGCAGATCTTCAGGCTTGGTGATGCCTGAGTCGGTGCCGGCGATCAGCGCGATGTTTTCGGCGGTGGGGGAGGTGACGGAGCCGCCGGAGATCACCACCAGATCGAGACCGCCGCTCGCGGCCTGCAGGAAGGTGGTGGTGACCATGCCGGCCACACCGATCGAGCCCGAGACGAGCGATGCCGGAAGGTTGGGCATCAGCGGGATGATGACGGGTTGGATGTCGAGGCCGTGTTTGGCGAAGATGCCGTCATGGGCGGCGACAAACAGAGGCGCGCTTTCCGCACCCGAGGTGGTGCCGCCCTGGATCGTTTCACCGCGCGCGGCACCTGCTGTCAGCAGCAGGCACAGAGCGGCTACGATCCGGATCATGGCGCGATCAGATGGGTGGCGTCCGGCTTGTCGGTGAATTTGTCCTGGGCGGCCATCACGTCGATCCACCATTGGAGCTGCTCCGGTGTTAGGATTGGCTGGTAGTGACCAGTGTCGGTGGCGAGGAGGACTTCGGGCGGCAGCTTCATGTAGTGGCCGAAATCCAGGCGCGCCTTGTCCTGGTTGGACTGTACGAAGGCGACGGCGTCGGCGTAGGCGGCACGGAAGCGCTTGATGGCCTCGGGGTTGGCGGCGGCCCAGTCGCGCTGGCTGACGAACAGGGCGACGGGCTTTCCTTCAGGCACATCCTTGAGGAATTGCGAGACGATGTAGCCGGTGTTGGTCTCGACGATGGATTTCGCGTAGGGGTCCATACCGCCGACAGCATCGACGGCACCGGATTTCAACTGATCTTTCATCGAAAAGAATGTGGTTTCGACGAAATTGATCTTGTGCCAGTCCACGCCCTGCTGGGTGAGCCAGTAGCGGAAGGTGATGTCCATGAAGGCGCCGAGGCCCGGGACGCCGACGCGGCGGCCGATCAGGTCCTGCGGGGTTTTGATGCCGGACTGGGTGGAGGCGAGGAAGGCGATGTTGGTGGATTGGTGGGAGGTGATCGAGCCGCCGGAGACGGCGACGAAGTCGAGGCCGCCGGCGACCGCCTGCAGGAAGGTGGTGGCTGTCATGAAGCCGATCTGCACCGAGTTCGACATCACCGCGGCGGGCAGGTTGGGCATCAGCGGGATGAGGGTGACGGTGCTGTCTAGCCCGTGGGCCTTGAAGAAGCCCTCGTCCTGGCCGACGAAGATGGGGGTTGATTCGGCACCGGCGGAGGAGCCGATGGCGAGTTTGATGTCCTGAGCGTGGGCGCCGTTCAGCAGCGTCGTGCCGAGGATCAGTGCGGCGAGGGTAAGGGCGCGCAGCATCTTAGGAAACCGATCTCAAGACTGGGCCTCACGCTTCCAGAGGTTCCAGGCGCGGTCGAGGGATTTGTCGTTGCTCTGGGCGGCGAGTTCGGCTTCTTCCTCGTCGAGATACATCGGTTCGCCAAGGCGGATGGCCTCGAGCTGGAGCTGGGCGTTCATGGTGGCGTAGACCGAGCGGTAGACGACCTGGCGGATGGCGTTGCCGATCACGGTGGCGCCGTGGCCGCGCATCAGGACGATGGATTTGTCACCGAGGGCGGCGGCGAGCGACTTGGCGCGGCTGGGGTCGCGGATCAGCATGTCGGTCTTGCCGGCGGTGTCGGCGATGTTGAACTGGGCGCAGCCGCAGCCGAGGAAGCCGCTCATGTGGTAGATCGGGCGCAGGCCGGTGCGGGTGGAGCCGAAGGGGATCAGGGCGGAGGCGTGGCAATGGACCACCGCCATCACGTCGGGCCGGGCCTTGTAGATTTCGCCATGGATGAAGCGTTCGCTGTAGTAGCGCACGCCCATGTCATGAACGGGATTGGAGTCGAGGTCGAAGGTGAGGACGTCGGCCGCGGTGACCAGGCCGGGGGCGAGATGGCGCGACATCAGATAGTGATTGGGGTTGTTGGGATGGCGGACCGAGAGATGACCGAAGGCGTCGACGATTTTTTCGTTGAACAGGATGTGGTTGCCCATCACCAGGTCTTCGATGAGCGCGGCGTCGGCGCCGGTGTGAAAATCGGCCTGCGTGTTCATGTTTCCCCCGTTTCGGTCGATGGCGCGGTGCGTGCCGCCAGTGAGATACGCGCAACCGCGGCGGTTGATCAATGGTGGGCGGCGGGGGCGTGAGTATCGATCAGGTGGCTTGGCGGATTGGACGGCTGGCACCGGTGTTGCCGCTGTTTGCCTGGCTCGAAGGGCTGGAGCCGGGCCTGGCAGGGGCGGTGGTGCTGGATCTGTCGGGGCTGGCTCTGCATGGGCCTGGCGTGCGGGCTCTGGTGGGGGAGTTGGCCGGGCGGGGCATTCGGGTGGTGGGACTTGCCGGGGTGGGTGAGGAGGCGCTGGGCCCGGAGGCTGGACGGCTGCCGCCTGTTCTCGTGCTGGAGGAGGCCGGCCTGGCCGGGGGTGGTGTCTGCGAGGTTGCTGCGGCTGCGCCTGTGGCAGTGCCGATGGAGGCTGCGCGGTCGTTGACGGTGGAGCGGACGCTGCGGTCCGGGCAGAGCGTGATCCATGCGGGGGATGTGACGGTGATCGGGTCGGTCTCGTCAGGGGCCGAGGTGAACGCCGGCGGGTCGATCCATGTGCTGGGCACGTTGCATGGGCGGGCGCTGGTGGCAGAGCCAAGTGGGCGGATCTTCTGCCGGAGGATGGAGGCGGAGCTGGTGTCGATCGGCGGGGTGTTTGCGACGGCGGATGACATCTCGGCTGATCTGGTGGGGCAGGCGGTGTGCGTTTGGTTGGATGATGCCGTGTTGAGGTTTGTGCGGATTTAGCTGTCGATGGTGATCTTCGTGTCGCCAGGTTCCGGTCGGCCGGTGCCGGTTTCGACGACGTCTTTCAGGCTGAGCAGGAAGACGGCCCATTTGGTGCTGCAGTGATGCATGAACTCGCTCGGTTCCATCCAGCCCGCGTGGCGGAACAGGAGAATGGTCTGGTTCTGGCGCCATTCGGGGCGGAATTCGATTGCGGTGCCGACCCATTCTGTTGCCGCTCCGGTGTAGTGCCAGCGGATCAGGGTCGGGGTGGCTTCGGCGACGGTGAGACGGTTGTTGCGGAATGCGAAGGCGCCGCCTTCGAGGGCGGTGCCGTCGGCGGTGGAAATCCACCAGCCGCGAATGCCTTCGAGTGTGGTGAGCGCGGCGAAAACTGCCGTGGGTGGGGCGGCGATGCCGACGCGGTGGAGGATATCGACGATGTCCGCGGCTCCCGTCAGGGCGCGGCGGGTGGAGCGAGGCGGGAGACGCTTGGGCGGGTGTTCATGGCCGTGCGCCAGGCGGTGAGATTTGGCGTGGAAGCGGTCAGCTCTGCCCATTCTGGTGTTCGGGCCAGCATGTTCAGGTGTGGGAGGGCCAGGATGTCGGCGAGGCTGAGCGTGTTGCCGGCGAAAAATGGCTGGTTGGCCAGCAGATCGTTGAGGACCTTGAAAACGGTGTGGCCGTGCGGCATCGCCTCGGCAATAACTGCGAGATCGGGCGTGAGGCCCATCAGCATCGGCCCGACAATGCGCTGGAAGCCGATGATGCGGTTGACGCGGTTCATCAGGTAGTGGTCGGCGATGTTCATCACCTGGTCCATACGCGCGGCCTGGCGAATGTCACTGGGTGTCAGCGGCGGATTGGGCAGTAGACGGTCCAGGTAGCGCAGGATTGCCTGGGTTTCGTAGAGCGTGAAATCACCGTGCTCGAGTGCGGGGATCATGCCGAAGGGGTGGCGTGAGAGGTGCGGTTGCGCCTTCAGTCCGGTTGGACCCGGGGGGTGCAGTGTGGCGCTTTCGCCCTTTTCGGCCAGGGTGATCAGCACGGCTTGCACGTAGGGGCTGCCGGCGAGGCCGTGGATGATGAAGTCGCTCATGGCTGGTCTCAGGTCGGATGTGTTGCGCAGAAATCTAGGAAGTCCTTGAGGCGGGTGGGCCAGCCGTCGCCGATCAGCGAGGCAACCCGAGCGGCATCGGTGCCGAATTGTTCGAGGTCGCGATGTTCGAGGCGCACGGTGGTGCCGCCGGTGTGGCTGGCGGTGAACGAGAGTTCCACGGTGGTGAGGATTGCGGGGTCGTAGCGGAACTGGGCGTTCAGTTGCCAGCCGAGAAGCAGGCGGGTTGGTGGGTCCCAGGCCAGGACCTTGCCCCACTGGGTTTCATGGCCTTCGGCGTCGCGTTCATACCATCTGCCCTCCGGGCGGGGCTCGATGATGATGGCGGTGTGCGGTTGCTTGCCGATGGTTTTGCCGCGGGTCCACCAGTCGCCCATGCGGGTGGTAAAGAGGGTGAAGGCTTTTGCCGGCGGGCAGTTGATTTCGACCGAGGCGATCACGGGGGCGATTGTCATTCCGTCATATCCTTTTCGCTTACGGAATTGGCGAACGCGGCGAAATCCTTGAGGGCGCTCGTCCACATGGTGTCGAGCCAGTCGCGCATGGCGCCGATGCCGCGGGGGTCGACGTGATAGATGCGGCGGGTGCCGGCGTGGATGTCGGTCACCAGTCCGGCTTCCTTCAGGACGCGCAGATGCTGTGAGACGGCGGGGCGGGTGATGGGGAGCGTTTTGGCGAGTTCGCCGACGGGCGATGGCTTGGCGGCCAGTTGTTCGAAGATGGCACGGCGCATGGGGTCGCCGAGGGCGGTGCAGGCGGCGTGGGCGGGTAATTGGTAAGCCATAGGTAACGGTTAGTCAGAACTGACGGATGCGTCAACAGGTCATTTTGGCTCAAGTCGGTTCGAGCAAGAGGGCCCTTAGCGGGCGGTGAGTGAGTCCCATTGGGCCAGGGAGACGGCGACGATGGTGGGGATGTCGTTGGTGAGGACGTAGCCGGTTTTGGCGAGGGCCTCGGCGGTGGCGCGGATTTTTGCTTCGTAGTCGGCGCGGCTGTCGTAGCGCTCGGCGATCGAGGGGCGGGGGTCGGCTGATGTCGCGCGGGCTTCGGGGGTTTTCGGGAAGACGATGAAGGAGCCGGTGAGGGGGAGCAATTCCTCGGGCGCGCCGATCTTGGCGCTGCGGAAATTCCAGCCGGTGTAGGTGCCCAGGGGGACGGCCATCATGGGCAGGCGGATGCCGGCGCGTTCGTTGCCGTCCTTATCCACATCGGTGACCAGCAAAGGCAGTTTGTGGGCTTCGCCATTTGGCAGGTCGGCGCGGTAGCCGGCGGGGATGGTGCGCGGGGTGTGGACGGTGGGGATGGCAGGGAAGGCGATGTTGGCGGCGGGCACGAGGGTGTGGGCGGCCAAGGTCGGGTGGGCGCTGGGCGGGGGTGGGGTGTCGTTCAGGACCCAGTTTTTCATCGCGACCAGCAGGGCGCGCAGGGCCCAGGATTGTTCGTTGGGGTTGGGGGGCTGGGCGCCCTGGCCCTGGGAGGGGAGGAAGCCGCCGGGGATGTGTTGGGTGCCGGCGAACAGGTAGATGCGGACGTTGGGCGGCGGGCTGACGTCGCGCTGGCCGTCCAGCGAGGTGTGGGTGAGGGCGGCGGCGCGGCCACCGCCCCAATATTCGCCTGAGGAGTTTGTGTAGAAGATTTTGGGTTGCTGTGACGGCTTGAGAGATTTCTGCACGCCGTCGGTCTTGCCGGTGATGGGGTCGCGGGTGCGGGCGTCGAGATAGGGGAAGAGGGCGCCGTCGAAGAAGCCGAGGCCGTTGGGGCGGGCGAAGCGCGTGTTGATGTCCGCGGTGCGGCTGGAGCCAGCGATGTTGGCGATGATGCCGTCGAGCGCGCGGCCGCCGTGTTCGTCGGCGTTGAAGCCCTGATAGAGAAATTGGCGGAGATAGCGGCCGTCCTGCGAGGGTCCGAAGGCGATGGTGGCGCGGGATTTGGGCAGGGTGGGCTGGTCGGTCTTCAGATAGGCAGCGAGGTCGCGCAGGGCGGCGAAGCCGAGGCCGGCGACGACGGCGCCGGTGCCCTGGTAGCTGAGTTCGTAGATCGCACCTGGGGTGAAGCCGCCTTCGAGGTAGATGGCGTTGGCGTCGGGTACCAGCTTGCCGTCTGCCTCGCGGGCGAACTGCCATTTCTGGCGGGGGATGAGGGTGGGTTTGGCGAGGTAGCCGGTGCGGATTGTGAGTTTGCTGTCGGCGGCGGTGAGGTCGACCGGCGGGTAGTGGGTGGTGTCCGCATAGCGGCCGAGGTCGTCGAGGCGGTGGGTGGTTTCGGCGGTGGTGGTGACAAAGCGGGTGGTGACGGGGCCGGTGACGAGTTTGCCGTTGATCAGGACGGGCGGGGCGTCGAGGCCAAGGAGGCCGCCTTTGTGGGGGATGTCGAACTGCCAGCCGAGCGAGATTGTCGTGAAGCCTTGGTGCATCAGGAAGCCGTCGCCGTAGTCGGCGGCTGTGTTCAGGTCGGTGGAGCCGGTGCCGCGGTTGAAGTCGCGGGGGAGGTTCTTGCGGCCGCGATTGAGGACGTCGATCAGGGCGATCTGGTTGGATTTGGTGGGGTCCTTGGGGGCGAGGATCTCGATCGCGGCTGAGTAGTGCACCAGGCCGTCGGGGGCGCGGGGGGCGAAATCGAGGTCGACGATGCGGCGGTTGGCTGGGGCGTGCGGGTCGTTGGTGTATTGGGCGGTGGCGGTGATTTTTTCGTAGGGGCCGGTGGGGGGGAATGGGGTGCCGTTGAGCACGTCGGTGCGGGCGGTGATGTCGATGTGGGTCACTTCCGCGCTTCCGGTGGTGGGGGCGGCGAGGCTGGCCAGCGAGATGAGACCGAGGGCGATGGCGTGGCGGAGCATGGGTGTTTCCTCGGTGGAGTTGGTGTTGCAGGGGAGTGTAGCGGGCGGTGGGTGTTCGGCAATGTGCGGGGTGTGTCGTCTGGATTGGGCGGGGCGGGGTTCGGCGTTTGTGCTTGAGAACTTACTTAAACGAGCATATATATTGCTCAAAGGAGCAAGTTCGATGGTATCTGCGATTTCGATGGTCGCTGGGCTGGGCGAGGGCATTGGTCGGCGTCGGGCGTCTGGGGCGAGTGCATTGCCGGCGGGAAGGAAGGGCCGGGGGGCTGTTGTTGCGGCGGCGGCGGTTTCGTTTTTGGGGCTTTATCTGGCGAGTCCGGAGGAGCGGATTGCGATGATCCGTGAGGGGATTCCGGCGGCTGAGGCGAAGCGGATTGTGGGGGAATTGTTTGCGACGCAGGGCGCGGCGCTTGAGGCGCTGAAATTGTCCACGGCGACGGTGAACAAGAAGGCGAAGTTGGGGGAGCGACTCTCTCCTGAGGAGAGCGAGCGGGTTTTCGGCATCGCGCGGCTGGTGGGGCAGGTGGAGGCGATGGTGGCGGAGTCTGGTGATCCGGCAGGGTTTGATGCGCGGGCTTGGATGGGGCGGTGGTTGGGTGAGCCGTTGGCCGCTTTGGGCGGGGTGCGGCCGGCGGATCTGATGGATACGATGGAGGGGCAGGGGCTGGTTTCAGCCGTACTCGCGCGGATGCAGAGCGGAGCCTATGGTTGAGCGTTGTCGTCTGGCGGATCGCGACCGACACGCGGGATTATGAGGCGGACGATCTTTCCGGGGCTGGGGCGAAGGTCACGGGCGGGCGGTGGAACGCGGTTGGGGACGGCGTTGTGTATGCGTCTGAGACGCGGGCGTTGGCGTGTCTGGAGACGGTTGCGCATATGAATGCGGGTGGGTTGCCGTTGAACCGGTATCTGGTTGCGGTGACGATTCCCGATGGTGTGTGGGCGGCGGCGCGGGTTGAGACGGCGGGGAGCCTGCCGGTCGGGTGGGATGCGGCGCCGGCGGGGCGGGCGAGTGTTCGGTTTGGTGCGGATTGGGTGCGGTCGGGGGCTTGTGCGGTGTTGCGGGTTCCTTCGGCGATTGTGCCTGAGGAGTTCAATGTGATTATCAATCCGATGCATCCGGACAGTGCGGGGATTGTTGCGGCCAAGGTTCGGAAGTGGGTTTATGATCGTCGGTTAGGCAAAACTGCTTGATGGACTCGTTTGGCCCGGCAGGTGGTTAGCGATAGCGATATCGATCGGCAACGTGCCCGCTCGAGCGACCTAGGCGCAATGCGAATGCGCATCTCTCGCTGCGATGTATTCCGAAGCCATTTTAGAGAGCTCCCCCTAAAAAGTGACAGAGCTCGTTTATTTTTATGAGAGAGCTGTTGACACAAAGTGCGAGCTCATGCATAAAAGCCCACAGAGCTGCATACTAAGAAAGAGCGAGCTCTTCGCTCTAGTGGTAGCGAGCTCTCTGGAGAAAGCCAATGGAAGTTCTTGTGCCTGCAATGCGTGGAAAAATGGGCTCACGCACCTACTATGCTACTCTGATGCCGCTAAGCGCGGTACCGCAGTTCTTCAAGTTCACGGATTGGAGCGGCATGTTGCCGGAAGACCGCGAGCAGCGTGTATTGGTCGAGAAGCGCATTCCTGAATTGTCCAAATACATAACCGAAAATGAGGAAGACTATCTCTTCTCTTCAATCACGGCGTCCTACAAATCGGAGCCGGCTTTTGAGCCGTATGCTCCTGGCAGTAACATCGGAACGTTGAGGCTGCAGCTCGGCGATGAGCTGATTATCAACGACGGTCAGCACCGTTGCGCGGGCATCGTCCAGGCACTGAAGAATGGAAGCCCGGAACTGAAGCAGCATACGCTCTCGGTACTGCTATTCCCCTGGGAAAGCACCGATCGGGTGCAGCAGATGTTCTCCGATCTTAATCGGTTTGTGCAGAAGACCTCGAAGTCTCTCGACATCCTATACGATAAGCGTGATGACGTGGCCGCGGCCACCCTTATGATGATCGAGAAGGTTCAAGTCTTCAAAGAGTTGACCGAAAAAGAGAAGGTTTCTCTGGAAAATAAATCCACCAAGTTATTTACTCTGGCGGCGCTTTACGATGCCAATGTCGAGTTGCTGAAAGGCTACGGCAACAACGATATTCCGACCAATGCAGGTCTGCTGACCGACTATTGGACCGAGGTGGCCATCCACATGCCGGAATGGTCAAAAGTGCTTAAGGGGCAGAAGAAGGCTATCGAGCTTCGGCAAGAGCAGGTTTCGTCGCATTCGACGGTGCTTCGCGCACTCGGCGGTCTTGGGGTCGATCTCATGGCCTCAGGTGATTGGAAAGCTCGCCTTACGCCGCTTGAGGAAATCAATTGGTCGAAGAAAAATCCTGAGTGGGAGAATATCTGCATCGTCGCTAACTCGGTGGTTTCAAATCGACAAGCTCGTGCGGCGACGAAGGCGTTTATTAAATCGAAGCTCGGCATTAACCTTACTGATGGTGAGAAGAATGCAATGACGCCTAAGGTTCAATTAACGAACCTCACCATCGAGGACTTGTTATGAGCCGGCGCGCACAGCCTAGCGGCATTACCTTGAGCGCGGCGGACGGTGCCCTCATCAAAGGGATGCTGAACCGTGGTGATCGCCAGCACGACATCGCCGCATGGTTTGGAGTAAATGGTGGAAGAATAGCCGAAGTCGCGAACGGGATACGGTTCGGGTCGATCCAGGCGGCCCACGAGGCGGAGCTTCCACCGCGAGGGCCTTATCCGAAAGCTGCCCAGGCGCTTGCCGCGATAGAGTCTTTGGCGTTGGCTAAGAGTGCTTTGGCTGCGGCAGAGAATACTATTCGGCAGCTTGCCCAACACCGGTAGGCGTGCAGG
>CAIVDX010000074.1 GCA_903904805.1 uncultured Rhodospirillales bacterium | reverse complement strand
TCACCGCCGCCGCCGCCGCGCTCGAGGCACTCACCAAACCCTGCCGCGTGGTGCTCAACACCGACAGCGAATATCTCCGCAACGGCATCACCCGCTGGCATACCGGCTGGGTTCGCAAAAACTGGCGCACCGCCTCGGGCGACCCGGTCGCCAACATGGACCTCTGGCGCCGCATCCTCGTCGCCGCCAAACAACACGACATCGACTGGCGCTGGGTCCGCGGCCACGCCGGCGACCCGATGAACGAACGGGCGGACAAGCTGGCAACGAGGGCGCGCGACAACGCGCTGTAGGGATTCTTCTTTCTTGAACGAAAGAAGCAAAGACCTTCTGGAAGTCTAGCTCAGTCCAAATCCGGCGGCCGCCGCACCACAGGCCGCACCTTCCGTACCGCCGCCGTAAGCTCCGTATCCAGCGCCACCAGAAACGCCGACCGGTCCGCCTTGCTCAGGGTCTTGCCGCCGCCCGCCGACAGGCCGAGCTCACGCATATGCCGGCTCACCTCGCGCCCGGCCAGCGCGTTGCCGATATTCGCCTCGCTCCACACATGCCCATCCGACGCCACCGCCCGCGCCCCATTCGCCAGGCACCGCGCCGCCAGCGGAATGTCGGAGGTCACGCACACATCGCCCGGACCGATCCGCTCTGCGATCCAGTCATCCGCCGCGTCCGGCGTCGCCGGCACCACGACCATATGCACATCCGCCTGCCCACTCGGCCGGATTGGGCGAGACCCGTTGGAGACGATATGCACCGCCAGCCGCCGCCGCGCGGCCACCCGCAGCACCTCCTCGCGCACCGGACACGCATCCGCATCGATATAGATCGCACCCATGCCCGCGCCCTAGGCGCGCACCCCCCACCTGTCAAATCCCGCCAGCCGCCACCGCCCGGCATCGGTGCAGATCCGCCCCCACCCAGGCGCACCGAGTCGCCAATCCGCCACTGCGCAACCAAAAAGCCCATCACCGCCGCGCACATGCCCGCAACGGCACTGCCGCAACAATATCTTCTGTTGTGAAACTGTATCAGGCCTGACGAGCAGCCCAACAGAGTGCATTTCTTTGGCCGCCACGCTCTGGCTTTATTGGCGTAGCGTGGCCATAATTCGGGCAATGGTTTCCAAGAGTACCCTCCCGACGAAGCAGTGCGCCGCCTGCCTGCGGCCGTTCACCTGGCGGCGCGCCTGGGCCAGGTCCTGGCCCGAGGTGCGCTACTGCTCCGACGCCTGCCGCTCCGGTCGCCGCGCCCGCGCCATCGCGCGCCTCTCCTCCGGGCAGCCCGCCCCCGCCCAAGGCCGCCTGCATGAACGCTGACGCAGTCCGCAACATCCGGCAGGCCATGCTGGATGGTCCGGTGCTGCCCACCATGCTGCGCCTCGCCGGCCCCACCACCGCGGTGCTGGTCATCCAATCCGTCGTCTCGGTCGCCGAGACCGCCTTCATCGGCCTGCTCGGCACCAACGCCCTGGCCGGCGCTGCCCTGGTGTTCCCCGTCCTCGGCCTGATGGTGATGATGTCCAACGGCGGCATCGGCGGCGGCGTCTCCTCCGCCATCGCCCGTGCCCTGGGCGCCGGCAAGCGCGACGACGCCGACGCCCTGCTCTGGCACGCCCTCATCCTCGCCATCCTGTTCGGCGCCGGCTTCAGCCTGCTGATGCAGTCCTTCGGTCAGGTCTTCTATGAGTTCCTCGGCGGCTCCGGCGAGTCGCTGACCGCGGCGATGGCCTATTCCAATTGGGTGTTCGCGTTCGCCATCCCGCTCTGGGCGGTGAACCTGCTCGCCGCCGGCCTGCGCGGCAGCGGCAATGTGGTGCTGCCCGCCCGCATCACCATCGGCGGCGCCATCGTCACCCTGCTGATCTCGCCGGCGATGATCATCGGCATCGGCCCGTTCCCCCGCATGGGCGTCGCCGGCGCCGGCATCGCGCTGGGCCTGTACTATTCCGGCGCCCTGCTGGTGCTCATCATCTGCCTGCTGCGCGGCAACACCGGCCTGCATCTGCGCCCGGTCCATCTCGAAGCCCGCCACATGCACGACATTTTGCGCGTCGGCCTCATCTCCGCGCTCGGCACGCTGCAGACCAACATCACCAACCTGCTGCTCACCGGCGCGGCCGGGCTGTTCGGCGCCGAGGTCCTCGCCGGCTTCGGCGTCGCCCTGCGGCTCGAATATCTGCTGCTGCCGGTCCTGCTCGGCCTGGGCAGTGCGCTGGTGGCGATGGTCGGCACCAATGTCGGCGCCGGCCAGCAGGAGCGCGCCCGCGCCATCGCCTGGTATGGCGCGGCCATCGGCGGCCTGTTCTGCGCCGCCATCGGCCTGCTCGTCTCCATCGCGCCAGAGGATTCCTGGATGCGCCTGTTCAGCCAGGACCCCGCCGTGCTGCGCACCGGGGCCGCCTATCTCACCCGCGTCGGCCCGTTCTACGCCGCCTTCGGACTGGGCATGGAAATCTACTTCGCCAGCCAGGGCGCCGGCCGCCCGATCACCCTGTTCCTCGCCGGCACCGTGCGCCTGCTGATCGCGGCCTGCGGCGGCTGGGTCGCGATCCTGTGGTTCAACATGTCCGCCAACGCCCTCTATTGGCTGATCGGCACCGGCATGCTCGCCTTCGGCTATATCTGCCTCAGCGCCCTGCGCCACCCCAAATGGGGCGAACGCCTGGTCGCCCTGTAGCCACCCCGGCCTCTGGCACCCGTCTTGCTGGTAACCCGTTGACCTCAACGGGACCCGCATCATGACACTCCGCCACCTCCTCGCCGCCCTCTGCCTGCTGCTGCCGCCCGCCGCCCACGCCGCCGACAGCGTGGTCGTCGCCATCAACCCCGTCAGCTCCGCCCTGCCCTTCTTCGTCGCCCGCGACCGCGGCTATTTCGCCGAAGTCGGCATCGAGCCCGACGTGAAGATCATCGCCGTACCCTCGCTGTGGATCAGCGGCATGATCTCCGGCCAGCTTGAGGTGGTCGGCTCCATCCTCGCCATCGACGCCGCCAACGGCAATCTCAAGAAGCCCGGCACGCTCAACTACATCTCGCTCAACGCCCAGAGCGCGACCTACAAGATGGAGCAGTTCGTCATCCGCACCGGCTTCCCCGCGAAGTCCCTGCCCGACCTCAAAGGCGCGCGCATCGTCTCCGCCCCGGGCCTGGGCAACGTCACCCTCGCCAAGGGCGTGCTCGCCGCCGCCGGCCTGAAGGAGGGCGACTACACGCTCGACCAGCTGGAAATGGCCCAGCACATCAACGTCCTCAAATCCGGCCAGTATGACGCCGCCTACACGCTCGAACCCGGCGCCACCATCATCGCGCAGCAGGGCATCGGCACCACGCTGCAGGCCGGCATCATCGCCAAGCTCGTGCTGGGTGACGCCAATGCCAACGCCTATGTCGGCGGCGCCGCCTTCTCCGCCGACTTCATCGCCAAACGGCCCGACGTCGCCGCCCGCTTCGCCAAGGCGTGGTCGAAAGCCCTCGATCTCATCAACAACGATCCCAAGGCCGCCCGCCCCTACCTGCTGAAGAACACCGTCACGCCGGAGAGCGTGGTCGATACCATCCCCATGCTGCTCTACACGATGGTCGCCAACCTCACCCCGCAGGACCGCAAGAACTTCCAGGCCTATGTCGACTACGCCACCTCAACCGGTGCCGTGCCCGAGAAGGTCGACACCAGCACATATCTGAAAGCCTACTGATCAGACCAGCGAACATGTCCACCGCCGACATCCTGGCCGCCGCCCGCACCGAGGCGGCGGCCACCCGCCCGCACATCACCATCCGCGGCCTGTGCAAGAGCTTCAACGGCGCGGTCGTCTACGACCATTTCGATCTCGACATCCCCCGCGGCAAACTCATCTCGGTCTTCGGCCCCAATGGCTGCGGCAAAAGCACGCTGATCAACCTGATCTCCGGCCTCTACCAACGCGACGCCGGCGACATCCTGTTCGACGGCCAGGCCGTTGACGAGATCAAGATCGGCTATGTCTTCCAGAACTACCGCGAGGCGCTGTTCCCCTGGATGCGCGCGCGCGACAACATCGAATATCCGCTGAAATTCATGAAGATCCCGCGCGCCGACCGCGCCCGCCGGGTGGATGCCCTGCTCGCCCGCCTCGAGGT
>CAIVDX010000073.1 GCA_903904805.1 uncultured Rhodospirillales bacterium | reverse complement strand
GCGCGAACAGCGTGGCCGCGCACGCCGATCCGCTGCTGCTGTTGTTGCCCGACGATGACACGCTGCTCGCCGTGATGGCCGCCATCGCGCCGGACCTGCGCGCCGGCCAGATCATCCTCTGCCTCGGTACCCACGCCGTCCCTGCCAAACAGCACGCAGCCGCCATCGCCGCGCAGGCCGGCGCGACACTGCTTGACGGCGAGATCAGCGGCACCCCCGGCATGGTCCGCGCTGGCCTGGCCAGCGTGCTGCTCGCCGGCGATGAGCACGCGGTGGCGCGTCATGCAGATGTGATCAGCGCCTTTGCCCGCGCCACCACCCATTGCGGCAGCTTTGGCAACGCCACGCGGATGAAGCTGATCACCAACTATCTTGTTGGCGTGCACACGCTGGCGGCCGCCGACGCGCTGCGCATGGCACGCGACCTCGGCCTTGATCCGATCGCCACGGTCGCCGCGCTCGCGCCGTCAGCCGGTGGCTCGGCGATGCTGGCCGTCCGCGGCAGGATGATGGCCGACGGCAATTACGCCGAGGGCGACATGCTCAGCTTCGTCCGCTTCTTCGACCGCATCCGCGCCGCCTTGGCGGACGTCTCAGTCCCGGCCAGCGATCTTCTGGAGGTGACGGAGCTCCAATATCGCGCCGCCATCACCAACGGTCACGCGGAGCGCGACATCGCCACCGTGCACGAGCATCTGCGCAAGCGCGCGAACAGCGCCTAGTCAGCCGACAACGCGGCATGAAGGTCTGCAACATGGCAGACCCAGCCGAAGAATGTCTCGATGCTGAATTCCGTCGCCGCCTGCATGAAGTCCGGCCCCACCGCCATGCAGGCATCGGCGATCATCACGCCGAAATAGCCCATATGGTAGCCGGCGCGCAGCGTCGATTCGACTCCGACATTGCTGGAGATGCCACAGACCAGCAGCGTGGTGATATCACGGCCGCGCAGGATCCGGTCGAGCTCGGTGCCGGCGAAGCCGTCATCAGTGGATTTCTGCAACACCAGATCGCCCGGCCGCGGCTGCAGACTGTCGATCAACTGATGATCCCAACTGCCACGGATGAGAATCTGGCCCTGCGTCTGCGGATGGGCGCGCATATGGCGAAGCGCGTTGGATTTGTGCCACAGCGGCGAGCTGGGCCCGGGCGCCTCGCGCAGATCGGGCGAGAAGCCGTTCTGCATCAGGATCACCACAATGCCCGCGGCGCGCGCGAGCGCGCAAACCTGCCTGACCTTGTCTGCCGTGTTGGCGGCATTGGCAAGGTCGAAGCCGATCCTGTCGATGTAGCCGCCCGGCGAGCAGAACGCATTCTGCATATCATTGACAATCACGGCGCACCGGCGCGGATCGATGGCGATGGGGTCTGGACGTGCTGTGAGAACTGCCATCGCTCCGCCGTTGGAGTTACCGACCCACGCTGCCGCGTGAGCGACGCCAGGGCAGGGCCCTCGCGCTAATTCGCCTGAAGCAGCCGATCAATATACCGCAGCTCCTCCGCCGGCCGATCCTTCTCGCCGCCGCGCCGCCGCAGCTCATCCTGCAGCGCGCGCGTGCTGGCCTGGTCGGCCTGATCGGGCAGCGCCACATCATCGCCTTCGTCCGCGCCCGAGGTGCCATCGGCGGTCAGGCGCCCCAGCGGGTCGCGCGAGCCATCCTTGCGGTCGCCACGCTCGCCCGGCCGCGTGCCGCGGGCGGTGCCGTTGCCGTGAGTGTCGGAAAACTGGTCTGGCCCGCCATCATCGCCGCCATCGGCCATCTCGCTGCCATCCTCGTCGCCCTCGCCCTGCTGGCCAGGG
>CAIVDX010000072.1 GCA_903904805.1 uncultured Rhodospirillales bacterium | reverse complement strand
GCCTCGAGGTCCGCATCGATCTCAACCGCTACCCCTACGAAATGTCCGGCGGCCAGCAGCAGCTCGTCTCCATCATGCGCGCGCTCGTGGTGGACCCCGAAGTGCTGTTCCTCGATGAGCCCTTCTCCGCGCTCGACTATGAAATGACCCTGTTCATGCGCGAACAGCTCCAGCGCATCTTCACCGACACCGGCACCACCATGATGCTGGTCAGCCACGATCTGGAGGAGGCCGTCTATCTCGCGGACCAGGTCCTTCTCCTCACCCGCGCGCCCACCCAGGTCGCCGCCTTCCTGCCCTTCGACGCCGCCCGCCCGCGCAACGACGCCACCCTTGCGACCCAGGCGTTCGTCACCACAAAAGCCGAATGTCTGGAGATCTTCCAACGCGAGGTGCGCAAATGAGCACCCGCCTCAATCGCGACTCCCTGCTGCCCTTCATCGGCGTGGCCGGCCTCATCGTCATCTGGCAATTGCTCGTCACCGGCAGGATTATCGATCCGGTCCTGCTGCCGCCCCCGCTGACAACCGCACAGGCAATCTATGACGGCGTGGCGAACGGCAAACTCGGCATCGATTTCTGGATCACCATCCAACGCACCGCCGCCGCCGTCGCGCTCGCCTCGCTGATCGGCATCCCGGTCGGCCTCATTCTCGGCGCATCGGAAAAACTCTACCGCTCCTGCGAATTCATCGTCGATTTCTTCCGCTCCACCCCCTCCACCGCGATCTTCCCGCTGTTCCTGCTGCTGTTCGGCGTCGATGACCGCACCAAGATCTATGTCGCCACCTTCGCCGCCTCGCTCGCCATCATCTTCAACGTCGCCTATGGCGTGATGAACGCCCGCAAGACCCGCCTGCAGGCCGCCCGGCTGATGGGCGCATCGAAGCTGCACATCCTGCTCGTCGTTCTGCTCGAATCCTTCCCGCAAACCTTCATCGGCCTGCGCACCGGCGTCTCGCTCAGCCTCATCGTCGTCATCGTCGCCGAAATGTTCATCGGTGCGAAAGACGGCCTCGGCGACCGCATCTTCGAAACCCAGCAGATGTTCGACATGCCCGGCATGTACGCCGCCATCTTCGCCTCCGGCGCGCTCGGCTACGGCCTCAACCTGGTGTTCCGCCTGATCGAACGCCGCATCGTCCACTGGTCCGGCAAATGAAACAGATCGCCATCACCCACGCCGCGCGCATGCCGGAGATCCCCGAACTCACCGGCCCCGCCGACCCGATCCTCGCCCGCACCCTGCCCGATCTTGAAGCCCAGGTCAGGCGAGAGCTCGACCTCACCCGCTACCCCGCGAAATCCTGGGTGCTGCCCCACCTCGCCCCGGACGGCAGCCGCGCGCTCGACACGCTGATCGTCGGCGGCGGCCAGGCCGGCCTCGCCACCGCCTTCGGCCTCATGCAGCAGCGCGTCACCAACATCACCGTGATCGACGAAAACCCGGCCGGTGCCGAGGGCCCCTGGGGCACCTACGCACGCATGGAAACGCTGCGCACCCGCAAGCATGTCGGTGGCATCGAACTGGGCATCCCCAGCCTCTCGTTCCGCGCCTGGTATGAATGCCAGCACGGCCCGGTCTGGGCCGATCTCTACAAGATCCCCACCAGGGCCTGGACCGACTATCTCGCCTGGTATCGCCGCATCCTCTCATTGCCGGTGCTGAACGACACCCGCCTGATCCGCCTGCGCCCCATCGATGCCGCGGCACCCAACACGCTCCTCGCCGCCGACATCATCCAGGCCGGCACCCCCCGCACGATCTATGCCCGCACCATCCTGCTCGCCACCGGCATCGAAGGCAGCGGCATCCGCCAGATCCCCACCTTCATCAGCAGCGCCCTGCCAAAATCCCTTTACGCCCACACCCATGAATCGATCGACTTCGCCGCGCTGAAAGGCCGGCACGTCGCCGTCCTCGGCGGCTCCGCCTCCGCCTTCGACAATGCCGTCGCCGCCGCCGAAGCCGGCGCGCAGGTCGATCTCTTCCACCGCGCCCCCTCGGTGATGGCCGCCGAACCGCTCGCCTGGGGCGAATTCACCGGCTATCTGGCCCATTTCGCCGATCTTCCCCTGCTCGACCGCTGGCGCTTCTCCCGCAAACTCCGCCGCGTCAAAACCGGCCCGCCAGTGCGCACCCTCGACCGCGCCGCCCGCTGCGACACCCTCACCATCCACCCCGGCACCGGCTGGACCGCCGTGGCACAGCAGGGCACGCGCATCCACATCTCCACAACAGCCCAGCCCCACACAGCCGATTTCCTGATCCTCGGCACCGGCTACATCAACGACCTCACCGTCGTCGAGGAACTCGCCGAACATCTCCCGCTGATCGCCACCTGGGCGGATGTCTTCACCCCACCCGAGGGCGAGGAAGACCCGGCCCTGCTCGCCGCCCCCTTCGTCGGCGCCAATTTCGAAACCATCGAGAAAATTCCAGGCACCGCCCCCTGGCTCGCCGGCCTCTTCAATTTCAGCCGCGGTGCGGGCCTGTCGATGGGGGCGATGCCCATCGGCCTCTCCGGCATCAAATTCGGCGTCCCCCGCGTGGTCGCCGGCGTCACCAAAAAACTCTTCCTCGACGACGCCCCGGCCTACCACGAAGGCATGTCCACCTGGCAATCCAGCGGCGACTTCGCCGAACCCTAATCGCACCGAATCGTTGGATGGGTGAGCGACGCGCTACCCATCACCTCACCGTCCGCGAACTCCGAAAAACCCAAGAAAGAATCGTTCTTTTTTGAAAAAAAGAACCAAAAAACTTTTGAAATTAAAGTGGTCGCAGGCGCGTCAGCCGGCTCGGATCGATTTCAGCCAAATACAAAAACCCCGCCGCATCGCCAATCAACCCATGCGCGCCGAAAAGAACCGGACGGCACCGCGAAACAAGCCCACCATCCTGCCCCAACGCACTCAACCTTGGCAGCCGATCACTCACCAAAATCCGCCCATCACCATCCTCAAAAACATCCATCACCCCATAAAAATCCCCGAACGCGGCTTGAAACTCTCCAGACCCGGAAAAAAACTGCACCCGATCATTCTCCCGATCGGCCACCACCACCCGCCCGTCGGCCAACACCCAGATCCCGTGCGGCGTGGCGAACTCCCCGGCGCCACCGCCAGGCTGTCCCCACCCACCGATCAACCGGCCATCCGGCGAAAACCGATGCACCCGGCTCGCGCCATACCCATCGGCCACATAAAACCCGCCATCCGCCGCAAACGCGATCCCGCTGGGATGATTGAACGGCTGATGCGGCCGGTGCCGCTCGCCCACCCCACCAACCCGCTTCCCGGCGAGATCAAACACCACAATCTCATGCGCATCGCGATCGACAACAAACACGCGCTGGTCAGGCGAGATCGCGAGCATATGCCCATCCACGATGGCCTCCCCCCACACCGCCAGCCGCCGCCCATCCGGCGCCAGTTCCACCACGCTCGGCGCGGCATCATCGGTATAGGGATCGCCGCGCATCAGCACGAACACATGCCCGCGCCCATCCACCGCCACGTCCGACACCTTGCCGCAGCCGCCCGGCAGATCTCCCCAGGGCCGCTCCACCGCGTAGAGCTGGTCCCCGAGTGCAACAACCAGCTGCTCGCGCCTCATCGGCGCAGCGTCGGATACGAGGCCGCATCAAAAAAGCTGCTCCCCGCCACATAGGCCCGCCCCTCGGACATGTCGGGCAGTTCAGCCCCCTCCACCCTGCCCTCGAATGTCAGCTCCAGCTGCACGCCGGACGGGTCATACACAAACAGCTGCCAAAGTGTCGTTCCCGGCACAATGAATTCCCGAAACGGCAACCCCGCGGCTGCGAACCGCGCCAGATAATCCCGATAGCCCGCACAGGAGAGCGACACATGATCGATCGCCGCCGTACCAGCCGGTGCCACCCCATCCGCACCCAGCGCCGGCCCACCCGCATAGATGTGAATGATCGCCTGCCCACCAGGCTGCGAGCAGCCAAGCCACGCACCGGGATAGCCGAAATCCGGGCGCGGAAACTCCACCAGCCCGATCACATCGCACCAGAAGGCGAGCGTCGCCTCCAGGTCGGATGTCTTGATCGCGATATGAAACAACCCGAACAATGTCGCCGCCGGCAATCCCGCCATCATCATCTCCAAACCAAAAGGGCCGACCACATCGTGGCCGGCCCCCGGATCAACGCAAATTCAAGGCCATCACAGCGCGGCGAGGATCGCCTCCGCCCGGCTCACATCGAAGCCGCCAGGCTGCTCCACACCCAAATGCGTCACCACGCCATCCTTGGCCACCAGCGCGAAACGCTGGGCGCGCATGCCCATGCCGCGCCCGATCAGATCAAGCTCCAGCCCCAGCGCCTTGGCGAAATTCGCCGACCCATCGGCCAGCATCAGCACCTTGTCGCCCGAACGCTGGTCCTTCGCCCACGCATCCATCACGAACACATCGTTCACGCTCAGGCAGGCGATGGTGTCCACGCCCTTCGCCTTGATCGCCTCGGCATGCTCCACGAAGCCCGGCATATGCTTGGCCGAGCAGGTCGGCGTGAACGCGCCGGGCACCGCGAACAGCACCACCGTCTTGCCCTTGAAAATCTCATCGGTGGTGATCTCGCGCGGACCATCAGCCCCCGGTGTCATCAACTTCGCCGCGGGAATGGTATCGCCAACCTTGATTGTCATGGCAGTTCGCCCCCTTGCTGACCGCGTCCCCCTCGGGCCGCCGATGCGCAACAGGTAGCCCCGACCCGCCTCGGCGTGAAGAGCCCCCATTTTATCCGCCGCCAGAGCCCGACTCGTGCTTGCCTGCCGCCACCGCCTCGGCCAAACTTCACCCATGTCAATCGCCCCACGCGCCTTCCCCGCCGAGGATGGCTATCTCACCGGTCAGCTGCTGATCGCCATGCCCGAGCTCGCCGACGAGCGCTTCTCCCGCGCGGTCATCTATATCTGCGCCCACAGCCCGGACGGCGCGATGGGCCTGGTCGTCAACAACCCCATCGCCCAGCCCAGCTTTGACGAGCTGCTCAGCCAGCTCAACATCTCCCCCGCCCCGCCGGCGCGCCGGCTCGATCTGTGCTCCGGCGGCCCGGTCGAAAACGCCCGCGGCTTCGTCCTGCACACCACCGATTGGACCGACGAAGGCAGCCTGGTCGTCGAAGGCGGCCTCGCGCTCACCGCCAGCCTCGACATCCTCAAAGCCATCGCCAACGGCGAAGGCCCCAAATCCGGCCTCCTCGCCCTCGGCTATGCCGGCTGGGGCCCCGGCCAGCTCGATGCCGAGCTCCAACGCAACGACTGGCTGTGCCTCCCCGCGCCGGAGGAACTCGTCTTCAGCGACGAACACGCCACCAAATGGCGCCGCGCTTTGGCCACGATGCACATCGATCCATTGATGCTCTCGAGCGCGGCGGGGCACGCGTAAGGCCACGAGGGATGTGTTCCTTTTTGAAAAAAAGAACCAAACAACGCCTCTGAGTCCGGCGTCGTCTGAGGCCACCTTGCGCGGATAATCCGCACCCTTCAGCATCTCCCGCAGCGTCGCGCAGACGGCGCACAACACCATCGGGAGAACGCCCATGAAAATCCTCGCCGCTTCCCTGCTCGCCGCCACGCTCGCCATCCCCGCCCTGGCCCCCGCCCCCGCCCAAGCCCAGGCCCCTGCGCCGAACCCGCTCGATGTCATCCCCGACAAGATGCCCTTCGACATCCCCTTCGGCCCGCCCATCAGCCTCGCCCGCGCCCAGCAGGTCATCGCCGCCGTCATTGACGAATGCGCCAAACATGGCTGGAAAATGGACGCCACCGTGGTCGACACCGAAGGCCAGCTCGTCGCCTTCGCCCGCATGGACGGCGCCGCCCTCGCCTCCATCGCCATCTCCGAACACAAGGCCCGCGCGGCGGCGATGTTCCGCCGCGAAACCAAACTATTCGAAACCGCGGTGCAGACCGGCACCTACTATCAGCTCACCCTCGACGGCGTGATCGCCTCCCGCGGCGGCATCCCCCTGATCGAAGACGGCAAGATCATCGGCGCCGTCGGCTCCTCCGGCGGCACCGGCTCGCAAGACGAAGCCTGCGCCAAGGCCGGCGCGGCCATCATCAACAAGTGATCATCCTTCGGGCGGGGGCCAGCGGTCTCCGCCCGAAGACGCGAAGCGGTGTGTTGTGAATAAAAGACCCAACAACATTCCATAAATCCAGCGCCCTGATCGCCCAACGCTGACGTCCACACGCCCCGCGCCCCCACCTGCGCCAATCAGGCAAAAGTTTTTCTGCTTCGTTCTTTCAAAAAAGCAGCCTCTGACGTACCGCCCCTGCCGCGAGCCGAAACAGCTCATCGCTCGTCCCGCGCTCGCCAATCCACTCCACCCCCCCATCAATCATCAAATTATCCCGACACCCAAACGACTCCAGTTCCATCCCCTCCCCATCCCGCCACCCATCCCCATCCCGCCGGGCCGCCGCCCCCACGAACGCGACCGACCGCGCCACGAACAACGACGCATCCGTGCTGAACGCCACCACCGGCCGCCCCAGCGCGCGCGCGAACCCCACCTCATACACCGTGCCCACATCCGCGCTCGGCCCACGGAACGGCGAGAGATCGGCGATCACCCCCGCGCACGCCCGAATGCGCGCCTCGTTGCGCGCCGCGATGCGCTTCCACACCGGCCAGTCCGCCCAGGCCGGCGGGTCATCCCACGGATCGAACGGCGTCATCGCCACCAGCCCCAGCCCCGCGCACACCGCGCGACGGGCCTCCAACCGCGCGCGCCCATCGGCGGCGAACACCACGGGCCCGGCGAGATACACACTTGGCGCGTCCATCCGCCAACCCTGCCGCGCCCCCAACCCGCGCTGCAAGGCCCCCCGTATGACAAAAATCCCGCCCCACCCTTGCCCGCCGCGCCCCCCGGTGCGAATGTCCGCCGACGCGCCGTCGCGCCGCTCGTAACGTGTTGAAAAGAGGATCAAATGGCCAAGATCAAGGTGAAAACCCCCGTCGTCGAGATGGACGGCGATGAAATGACCCGCATCATCTGGGGCTTCATCAAGGACAAGCTGATCCT
>CAIVDX010000071.1 GCA_903904805.1 uncultured Rhodospirillales bacterium | reverse complement strand
CCAGGGTCAGGAAGACCAGGGTCAGGAAGCCCAGGGTCAGGAAGCCCAGGGTCAGGAAGCCCAGGGTCAGGAAGCCCAGGGTCAGGAAGCCCAGACTTGGAAAGAGCAGACTTAGAAAGACCAGACCGGGAAAGACCAGACCGGGAAAGACCAGACCGGGAAAGACCGGCCTCAGTGGGCGAGCAGCAACGGCAGCGTCTGATGCCGCAGCATCGCGCGACTCACCCCACCAACCACCGCCTCGCGCAGGCGGGACTGGCCATAGGCCCCCATCACCAGCAGTTCCGCGCCACAATCGGCGGCGAAATCCAGCAACGCATCCGCGCTCGCCAGGCCGCCCGTCACCGCGCGTGACACCTCGGCATGCACCCCGTGCCGCCCCAGATGCTGCGCCAGATCGACGCCCGCGGGCAGATAATCCGGCTCCACCTCGGAGGCCGGCACCACGCTCACGATCGTCACGCGCCGTGCCGCGCGCAGCAGCGCCATACCGCCGGCCACCGCGCGGGCGGCCTCGCGGCTGCCGTTCCAGGCCACCAGCACATGGCCCAGCAGCGCCGGCGGCGTGCCGACATAAGGCAGCGTCAGCACCGGATTGCCCGAGCTGAGCAACACCTCTTCCACCACGTCCCAACCGGCCTGCATGCCCTTCGGCTCGGGATGCGGCTGGCCCAGCACCATCAGATCGGCCGCCCGCGCCCGCGCCGCCACCGCCCCGGGACCATCGCTGACGATCACCTCCCAGCCGCCCGGCACCCCGGCCCGCCGAACGGCATCGTTGAATCCGGCCTCCAGCGTGCCCAGCCTGGCATCCGCCTCGGCCCGATAACGCTCCATCGCCTCGGCCAGCACCGAGGCCGGGATCATCGGCACCGCCGCGTAGGAGCCGAAACTGTCCTCATCCACACCTGGCAGCGCGATCCCCGTCAGATGCGCGCTGTGCTGCCTGGCCAATTCCGCCGCGAACTCGATCCGGCCATGATCCCGCTCGGACCCATCGACCAGCACCAGAATATCCTTCAACGCCATGACTGCCTCCTGAAGAGCGAACGTCAGGAAGCCTGCGCCAACCAACGCGACATCGCTTTGCGGCAGATCAAGCAAGGCAAAAGCGCTTCTTTTTTTGAAAAAAAGAAGCAACAAACTTTTGGATGTTACGAGGGGCCGTAGCCGCCGCCGCCGGGGGTCTCGATCACGAACACGTCGCCGATGCCCATTTCGGCGCGCACCACGCCGGGCAGGGTTTCCACGCTGCCATCGGCGCGCGCGATCCATTGTTTGCCCTCGGCGGCGTCACCGCCGCCGGCCAGTCCGAACGGCGCGACGGTGCGCCTGGAACTCACCAGCACCGCCGTCATCGGCCGCAGGAAACGAATTTTTCGCACCGCGCCGTCGCCGCCATGATGCGCGCCGGTGCCACCCGACCCCCGCCTGATGCCGAACTGCTCCAGCCGCACCGGATAGCGCAGCTCCAGCACCTCCGGATCGGTCATCCTGGTGTTGGTCATGTGGCTGTGCACCGCATCGGTGCCGTCAAAGCCCGGCCCCGCGCCGGTGCCGCCGCAAATAGTCTCGTAATATTGGTAGACATCATCACCAAACAGGAAATTGTTCATCGTCCCCTGCGAGGCCGCCAACGCCCCCAGCGCGCCGAACAGCGCATTGGTGATCGCCTGGCTCACCTCGGTGTTGCCCGCCACCACCGCGGCACCGGGCCGCGGCGAGAGGAACGTGCCCGGCGGGATCACGATGCTCAGCGGCTTCAGGCAGCCATCATTGAGCGGAATATCCGCACCCACCAGGCAGCGGAACACATACAGCGTCGCCGCCCGCACCACCGCCGGCGGCGCGTTGAAATTGTCGCCCCGCTGGGCCGACGTGCCGGTGAAATCCACCACCGCGGTGCGCGCCTGCTGATCGACGGTGACCTTCACCTTGATGTGCGTGCCGTCATCCATCGGATAATCGAAGCTGCCATCACCAAGTCTGGCGATCACCCGGCGCACGCTCTCCTCGGCATTGTCCATCACATGGCCCATATAGGCGGCCACCGTTTTCCAGCCGAACTGATCCACCACCTTGTGCAGTTCCGCCACGCCGGTGGTGTTCGCCGCCACCTGGGCCTTGATGTCGGCCACATTCACATCCGGGCTGCGCGCCGGCCAGGTCGCGCCGGCCAGCAGCGCGCGGAAGCCGTCCTCCTGGAACACCCCGCCATCCACCAGCAGGAAATTGTCGATCACCACGCCTTCCTGGTCCAGCGTGGTGGAATCCGGCGGAATCGAGCCCGGCGTGATCCCGCCAATATCGGCGTGATGCCCGCGCGAGCCGACAAAGAACAGAATCTCGCGCCCCGCCTCATCGAACACCGGCGTGATCACCGTGATGTCGGGCAGATGCGTGCCGCCATTGAACGGGTTGTTCAACGCCACCACGTCGCCCGGCTTCAGCGTGTCGCCGCGCAGCCGCAGCACGGTGCGCACGCTCTCGCCCATCGCGCCCAGATGCACCGGCACATGCGGCGCGTTCGCCACCAGCGCGCCGGTCGCATCGAAGATCGCGCAGGAGAAATCCAGCCGCTCCTTGATGTTCACGCTCATCGAGGTGTTCTGCAGCGTGGTGCCCGTCTGCTCGGCGATCGACATGAAAAGATTGTTGAACAGCTCAAGCAGAACCGGGTCTGACCTGCTCGGGTCCGCCAGCCGCGCGGCGGCGCGCGCCACTGTCCGACGCAGGATCAGATGCCCGGTGGCGGCGATCGAGGCCTCCCAGCCCGGCTCCACCACCGTCGTCGCGTTCGCCTCGCGGATCAGCGCCGGCCCCGCCACACGATCGCTGGCGAGCAGCCGCGCACGGTCATAGACCGGCGCGCTGTGCTCAGCATCCTCGGCAAACAGGCTGACGCTGTCGATGATCTCGGGCACCCCCTCGCGCCGCGCCGGCAGCGCGGCCTCGCTCACCGCCTCGCCCGGCGAGGTCGCCTCGACCGACACCGCCTCGATGGACACAGCGCGGCCCGGTGTCGCGAAGCCGAAACGCTCGCGATGCAATGCGGTGAAATGCGCCACGATCTCGTCCACCGTGCCGAACGGCACCAGCAACGCCGCCTCCGTGCCGGCATAGCGAACATGCAGTGTGCGCCGATGGGAAATCCGATCCGCCGCCGCCCCCTGGCGCAGCAGTTCGGTGGTGCCCACCGCGGCGAGCCGGTCCGCCAGCGCCACCAGTTCGGGCAGCAGCGCCGCGGTGAGGGTCTTCTCCACCGCCTGCTCACGCATCACGCTCTGATCGGCGAGCCCCATGCCATAGGCCGACAGCACGCCGGCGAACGGATGGATGATCGCCGTCTCCATGCCCAGCTCATCGGCCACCATGCAGGCAAACTGCCCACCCGCGCCACCGAAACAGGCGAGCGCGAAGCGCGTGACATCATGCCCCTTCTGCACGGACACCGTCTTAATAGCATTGGCCATGTTCGCCACCGCGATGCGGATAAAGCCCGCTGCCAGCCTGCGCGGATCTTGCGGAACGCCGGTCGCCGTCTCGATCTCGCTCGCCATTGCGGCGAACTTGCGATGCACCACCTCGGCATCCAGCGGCTGATTCGCATCGGGGCCGAAAATCGCCGGAAAATGCTGCGGCTGCACCTTGCCCACACAGACATTGGCGTCGGTCACGGTGAGCGGCCCGCCATTGCGATAGCTCGCCGGACCGGGCCGCGCGCCCGCGCTGTCCGGCCCCACCCGCAGCCGCGCGCCATCGAAATGCAGGATCGACCCGCCGCCGGCCGCCACCGTGTTGATCGCCATCATCGGCGCGCGGATGCGCACCCCGGCCACCTCGGTCTCGAACGCCCGCTCATACGCCCCGGCATAGAGCGCCACATCGGTGGAGGTGCCGCCCATGTCGAAGCCGATGATCTTCTCATGCCCGGCCATCGCCGCGGTGCGCGCCGCGCCCACAATGCCCCCGGCGGGGCCTGACAGGATCGCATCCTTGCCCTGGAACGACCGCGCCTCGGCCAGCCCGCCATTGGACTGCATGAAATACAGCTTCACGCCCTCCAGCTCGCTCGCCACCTGCTCCACATAGCGCCGCAGAATGGGGGAAAGATACGCATCCACAACGGTG
>CAIVDX010000070.1 GCA_903904805.1 uncultured Rhodospirillales bacterium | reverse complement strand
TCCGCCCATGCGCGACCTGCTCTATCTCTGCCACCGCATCCCCTACCCGCCCGACAAGGGTGAGAAGATCCGCGCCTGGAACCAGCTCCTCCACCTCGCCCGCTCCTTCCGCATCCATCTCGGCTGCCTGGTCGACGACCCGGCCGACTGGCAGCATGTCGACACGCTGAAATCCCACGTCGCCACCGTCGGCGCCTTCCGCATCGACCGCACCCGTCAGAAGCTCCGCGCCCTGCTGCGCGCCCGCCCCGGCCGCCCGCTAATGCCCGATTTCTACGCCAGCCCCGAGCTGATGGCCTGGACCGAGGCCACCATCGCCGCGCACCCGCCCGCGCTCACCATCGCCTACACCGCCGCCGTCGCCCCCTACGTGATGCACCGCCCCGGCCCCAAACTGCTCGACCTCGTCGACATCGATTCCGAGAAATGGGCCGAATACGCGCTCACCGCCGGCTTCCCCATGCGCCTCGTCTGGGCCCGCGAAGCCCGCACCCTGCTGCGCTTCGAAGAGGAGGCCGCCGCCCGCTTCGACGAAGCCTTCTTTGTCACCCACGCCGAGGCCACCCGCTTCACCGCGCTGGTCCCCGCGCTCGCCGGCCGCATCGACCATGTTGAGAACGGTGTGGACCTCACCCGCTTCGCCCCCTCCCTGAACCTGCCCAACCCGTACCCCGACAGCGCCCCGCGCATCGTCTTCGCCGGCCATATGGATTACTGGCCGAACGCCGACGCCGTGGTCTGGTTCGCCACCGAGATCCTGCCGCTGATCCGTGCCGCCATCCCCACCGCCCAATTCTGCATCGCCGGCGCCAACCCCACCCAGGCGGTGCGCGACCTCGCCCAGTTCCCCGGTGTGCAGGTCACCGGCCGCATCGCCGACATCCGCCCCTACATCGCCCACGCTGCCCTCTCCGCCAGCCCCCTGCGCATCGCCCGCGGCATCCAGAACAAGGTGCTCGAAGCCATGGCCATGGGTATCCCCGTGCTCGCCACACAGGCCGCCTTCGAGGGGGTGGACGCCGTGCCAGGCCGCGACCTGCTGGTCGCCGACGGGGCAGGGGACCTGGCCGCCGCCGCGATCGCCGTGCTCAGCGGGCAGCACCCAGACCTCGCCGCCAACGGGCGCCGGCTGGTCGAGACGCGCTATAGCTGGGAAAGCACGCTCAAAGGACTTGATGAGATCATCAGAAAAGTTCTTTTTTGAACAAAAGAACCAAAAAACTTCTGATCGTTTGACGTCGCAACCATCTCAGCCCTTGCGGGCGAACATGCGATGGGCGGCTTGCACGACGCGCCGCGCGTAGCGCGATGAGAACTCGGGTGTGTGGGAGTTGTAGTAGCCGACCGCTTTCAGCAGGTCGCCGGCCGCCTCATCCAGCGCGCGGCGCAAAATCATTCCGGCGACCGCGATGTTGAAACACCCATCCTCGATCAACCGCCGCCGCACCTCCGCCTCACCCAACCCCGCGCGCGCCGCCAGCACCGGCAGCCACACACTGTTCACCTGCATCACCCCATAATCCTCGCTGCCATTGGCGTTGCGATGCACACTGCCCTCAGCCCCCCCCTCCACACGCTGAATCGCCGGCAACACCCGCGGCGGCAACCGCTCCGCCCTGGCCGTCGCCAACATGCAGGCGAGATAAGGGATCTCCATCACGGCGCGCAGATCTCCTCGACCGTGCCGCCAGGGCCCCCAGGACCGCCAGGACCGCCAGGACCGCCAGTACACAGATCATACTCCCGCCCCGCCAGGCGCGAGGGCACCCGATACTCAAACGGATGCCCCCACGGATCGGCCGGCAACGCCCCGGTGATATACGGGCCGTTCCACCCCGCAGCCCCGGCCGGTCGCTCCAGCAGCGCCGCCAGCCCCTGCTCGGCAGTCGGATACGCCCCCATATCCAACCGATACAGATCCAACACCGTCGCCAGCCGCATCAGCGCCTGCCGGGCGATCGCGATCTTCGCCCCGCCCAGCTGCCGCATCGCCGCCGGCGCCACCAGCCCGATCAACATGCCGAGAATCGCCAGCACCACCAGAATCTCCAGCAGCGTGAAGCCGGCGCGCGCGTGGCGCCTGGTGCGGGGGGGCTGTGCGACCATCTCCCGCCCAATCTGCCCGTGCAATACTTCAAAAATGATGAATCCCACGCCGCGGCGATGACGTTCGCGTGAGAGCCCGCGCAGGGCGCGCATTCTTGTTGCAAACTCGAAAAAATTCCCGCAAGCCTGCCCTTCCTGACCCGGCAGGCCGTGGTCCCACGCGCTCGGCCCGCACCGCGCACCCGGGCCAGGCCATTGTTCCAGATCAATGACGGTGGTCGGCGGAGCTTGCTGTTGTCGTCACGTGGCGCACGACATCACGCCGTCACCTGGAAGCACCGAAGCCGCGTCGTTCGCCAGCCGTTTCACCAATGAGGTACGTCATGCGTCATATCGAGGCCATCGCCATCGGACTGGCTGTCCTGCTCGGCAGCCCCGCGGCCCACGCGCAGGATGCTGTCGCCGGGAAGACCGTGTTCCAGTCACAATGCGCCATCTGCCACAGCCCGGTGGCCGGCAAGAACGGCGTGGGCCCAAGCCTGTTCGGCATCGTCGGCCGCACCGCCGGCCAGGTTCCCAACTTCCATTATTCCGCCGCCAACAAGGCCTCCGCCGAGGTCTGGAGTGCCGACGTGCTCGACAAATATCTGCTCGCCCCGCGCGATGTCGTGCCCGGAACAATCATGACCTACGCCGGCCTGAAGGACGCGGGAAAACGCGCCGATCTGATCGCCTATCTGGGCAGTCTGCATTGAGCGGCCAATGCCGCCGCGAGGAGGAAACACCATGAAACGTCATCTGGACACCACCACCATCCTGGCCGGCATGATCGCCACGCCGCTGCTGCTCGCACCTCCCGCCCAGGCCCTGCCAAGCTTCGCCGCGCAGACCCAGCAGCCTTGCTCCGCCTGCCATGTCGGCGGCTTCGGCCCGCAACTCACCCCCTTCGGCCGCGCCTTCAAGATCGGCGGCTACACCGCCACCGGCGGCGGTGATGACAGCGCCGACGCCTCCATCCTCACTCAGGTCGCCAACGGACCAATCTCGGCGATGGTGCTGTCCTCCTTCACCAACACCAACTCCGCCTACCCGCAGGGCCAGCAGCCGCAGCACTACAACACCAACAACAATGTCGCCCTTGACCAGATCAGCCTGTTCTACGGCAGCCGCCTCACCGACTGGGCCGGCGCCTTCGTGCAAGGCACCTACACCGATATCAGCAACCAGTTCCATCTCGACCAGGTCGATCTGCGCCCCTACACGCAACTGTTCAATGTGAAGGACAACGATGTCCGCGTCGGCGTGGTCGTTAGCAACACCCCGACCGTGCAGGACCCCTGGAACACCACCTATGCCTGGGGCTACCCCTATGTCGCCTCCGCGCTCGCACCCGTTCCCGCCGCCCAGCCGCTCATCGCCGGCGGCTTCGCCAATGGCTCGCTCGGGCTGACCGGCTATCTCTGGGTCAACGATTCGATCTATGTCGAGGCCGGCGGCTACCAGACCATGAGCCCATGGTTGCTGACCAGAACAGGCAACATCTACGGCCCCGGCAGCACGCAGGGCATCGCGCCCTATGTTCGCGTTGCCTATGAGCAACAATGGAGCGGCCAGTCCGCCCATATCGGCGCGCTGTTCATGCAGGCCAACGTCAACCCCACCACCGCCGACCGCGCCAGCACCAACGCCAATGGCCAGGATCTCTACAGCGATTTCGCCATCGATGCGAGCTACCAGTTCGCCGGCGAGCGCGACGTGATCTCGATCTACGCGATCGGCGCGATCGAGGAGCAGACACTCAACGGCTCAGCCGGCGCCTACAACAATTCCAACGGCACCGCCTACGGCAGCACCTACCGGCTGAACCAGACCAGGCTCACCGGAATGTATTGGTATCAGAACACCTATGGCGTCTCGCTGGCCTGGCAGCGCACCTGGGGCACCTTCGACCCGGTGCTCTACTCCGCCGCCCCGATTTCTGGCAGCGCGAACTCCAAACCGAACTCCAATGCCTTCATCCTCGAAGCTGACTGGGTGCCCTTCGGCAAGCCCGACAGCTGGGGCTCGCCCTGGGCGAATCTAAAACTTGGTGTGCAATACACGATCTACACCCAGTTCAACGGCGGCACCACCAACTATGACGGCTACGGCCGCAACGCTTCCGCCAACAACACCCTCTACGCCTTCGCCTGGCTGATGTTCTAGAGTCTTTTCAAAAAAGAACACTCTTGCCTTCCCTCCCGTTCGGTCGGATTGTCCGTCCGAACGGGAGGACGCCATGCGGACACTGGCATTGATCGTTGCGTTATTGGCGTCCGCTGCACCGGCACTGGCCGCCGACTGGCAAATCCCCGATGT
>CAIVDX010000069.1 GCA_903904805.1 uncultured Rhodospirillales bacterium | reverse complement strand
TCTTTCCGATCATGCATCTGGTCGGCATCAAGCGTGACCTGGTCGCACGCTATCCGTGGCTGCCTGGCACGGTGTTCAAGGCATTCCGCGAGGCGAAGGACATCGCCATCGCGCAGCTGCGCGAACTCGCGGTCTCGCGCACCACGACGCCCTGGCCCGAGGTTGAGGTGCAGGACGCGGTGCGGCTGATGGGCGCGGATTTCTGGCGCTATGGGGTGGCGGAGAATGCCACCGAGATCAGCACCCTCGCCCGCTACTCATGCGAGCAGGGACTGGCCAGTCGCATCATGACGGCAGAGGAAATCTTTCACCCCAGCGTGTTCGATATCTCGCGCACCTGAGTGCGGCGTATTGGCCAATGGCTTGCCTGAGACTCTAATGCCATCCGATCGCCTTGGCATAGCCGAAGAGCCGCATCGGGCCTTTGGACCGCGTCGCTGGAACCACTCCCCCGCGTAACCGAGCCATGGGCCCCGCGCCCCTGGCCTCGCCTTCACGCTTGCCTCCCCCCCCACCAATGCGACATAGACCGCTCAATCGTTAGGAGAGCTCCCATGCCGCGTGTTGACGCCTTTGGCCTTCAGGTCGACCCCGTTCTGTACAGCTTCGTCAATGACGAGGCCATCCCCGGCACCGGCATCACCGCAGACAGCTTCTGGGCCGGGTTCGCCACCATCGTCGCCGCGCTCGCACCACGCAACGCGGCATTGCTTGCCGAACGCGACCGCATCCAGGCCGCGCTCGACGACTATCACCGCGCCAACAAGGGCCAGCCGCACGACCAGTCGGCTTATCAGGCATTTCTCACCGAGATCGGCTATCTCAAGCCGGAGCCGGTGCCGTTCGCCGTCACGACCGCCAACGTGGATGAGGAATTCGCCCATATCGCCGGCCCACAGCTGGTGGTGCCGGTCACCAATGCCCGCTACGCGCTGAACGCCGCGAACGCCCGTTGGGGCAGCCTGTATGACGCTCTCTACGGCACCGACGCGCTGCCCGAGACGGACGGCGCCGAGCGCACCAAGGGCTACAACCCGGTGCGCGGCGCGAAGGTGGTGGCCTATGCGCGCGAGATGCTCGACCAGATCGCCCCGCTCGCGAAGGGCAGCCATGCCAACAGCACCGGCTACATCATCCCTGGCGGCAAGCTGGTCGTCACCTTCGCCGATGGCTCACTGAGCGGCCTGGCCGACCCGACCGTGTTCGCCGGCTATCGCGGCGAGGCCACCGATCCAAGCGCGATCCTGCTGCGCCATCACGGCCTGCATGCAGAGATTGTGATCGACCGCACCAGCGCGATCGGCAAGACCGACCCTGCCGGCATGTCCGACCTGATCCTCGAAGCCGCGGTCTCGACCATTCAGGATTGCGAAGATTCGGTCGCCTGCGTCGATGCCGAAGACAAGGTTACGGCCTATCGCAACTGGCTCGGGCTGATGAAGGGCACGCTGTCGGCCGATTTCGAGAAGGGCGGCAAGGTCCTGCAACGCACGCTCAACGCCGACCGCATCTTCACTGCGCCGGATGGCTCGAGCCTCACCCTGCACGGCCGTAGCCTGATGCTGATCCGCAATGTCGGCCACCACATGTTCACTGACGCGGTGCTCGACAGCACAGGCGCGGAAATCCCCGAAACGATGCTGGATGCCGCCGTCACCGCGCTGATCGGCGTGCATGATGTGCGCGCCGTCAGCCCCTCGGGCCTGCGCAACAGCCGCAAGGGGTCGATCTATATCGTCAAACCAAAGATGCACGGGCCGGACGAGGTGGCCTGGGCCAATGATCTGTTCGACGCCGTCGAGGATCTGCTCGCGCTGCCGCGCAACACGCTGAAGATGGGCATCATGGACGAGGAGCGCCGCACCTCGGCCAACCTCACCGCCTGCATCCATGCCGCCCGCGGTCGCGTGGCCTTCATCAATACCGGCTTCCTCGATCGCACCGGCGATGAGATCCACACCTCGATGGAGGCCGGCGCCTTCCTGCGCAAGAACGACATCCGCGCCCAGCCCTGGCTGAAGGCCTATGAGGACCAGAATGTCGATATCGGTCTGGCCTGCGGCCTGCGCGGCAAGGCGCAGATCGGTAAAGGCATGTGGGCGATGCCCGACAAGATGGCCGAGATGATCGCTACCAAGATCGGCCATCCGCGCGCCGGCGCGAACACCGCCTGGGTCCCCTCGCCCACCGCCGCCGTGCTGCATGCGATGCACTACCATCAGGTGGACGTCGGAGCCCGCCAGACCGAACTGGCCAGTCGGACGCGCGCGCCTTTGTCCGACCTGCTGACCATCCCGCTGGCCGATCGGCCGAACTGGTCCGCCGAGGACATCCAACAGGAACTCGACAACAATGCCCAGGGCATTCTGGGCTATGTCGTGCGTTGGATCGATCAGGGGGTTGGCTGCTCCAAGGTGCCGGATATCCATGACGTCGGGCTGATGGAGGACCGCGCGACTCTGCGCATCTCCAGCCAGCACATCGCCAACTGGCTGCGCCATGGCGTGGTCAGCGCCGATCAGGTGGAGGCGTCGCTGCGGCGGATGGCCGAGGTGGTGGATCGCCAGAACGCGTCCGATCCTGCTTATGTGAAAATGGCGCCGGAGTTTGACGGCGTGGCCTTCGCGGCGGCGCGCGACCTGGTGTTCGAGGGTCTGAGCCAGCCGAACGGCTACACCGAGTTTATCCTGCATCGTCGCAG
>CAIVDX010000068.1 GCA_903904805.1 uncultured Rhodospirillales bacterium | reverse complement strand
TGTTCGCCGATCCGCAGGTGCGGCATCTGCAGATGGCGCGCGGTGTGGATCATCCCAGGCTTGGTCATGAGGTTTTGGTTGGCTCGGCGCTGAATTTTGATGGTGTGCCGAAGGATATCCGCACGCCGCCCCCTGAGCCCGGCCAGCATACGGACGAGGTGCTGCGGGAGATCGGCTATTCCGACTCCGATATTGCCGCGATGCACGCGATGGGAGTTGCATGATGGCCGTGATCGCGCATGCCGATGGTCTGCTGCTGAGCGACGTGGCCGATCATATCGGGACAATCACGCTCAACAATGTCGCCAAGCACAATGCGCTCACGCCCGGTATGTGGGAGGCGATGCACGATGTGCTCGCGGCCTGGGCGGATGATGCTGATGTCCGGGTGGTGCTGCTGACCGGTGCGGGCGGCAAGGCATTCATTTCGGGGGCGGATATCAGTGCGTTCGGCACGCCGCGCGGGGACAAGGATGACTGGGAAGCGCGCACGCGGGCCTGGCGCGTGGCTGTTGGGCGGTTTCCGAAGCCGGTGGTGGCCTCGATCCGCGGGTGGTGCCTGGGTGGTGGCATGGCGGTGGCGATGCAGGCGGATATTCGCATTGCGTCGGACATTTCGCGGTTCGGCATTCCCGCCGGGCGGCTCGGGCTTGCCTATGATCTCGATATGATCTCGCAACTTGTGGCGGTGGTGGGGGCGGCGCAGGCGCGGATGCTGCTGTTCAGCGCGGATCGGATCGATGCCGCGGAGGCGGCGCGCATCGGCGTGGTGCAGAAAGTGGTTCCGGATGCGGAGTTGGATGGCGTGGTGGCAACCCTGCTCGCGCGCATCGCGGCGAATGCGCCGCTGGCGCTGGCGGCGATGAAGATCGGCATGCCTGCCCCTGCGCAGGGTGATCCGGTGGCGATGGGCGCGGCGGTGAAGCTGTGTCTGGCCAGCGAGGATTTTGCCGAAGGTCGTTTGGCATTCAAGGAAAAGCGCGAGCCGGCTTTTCGCGGGAAATAGAGCACAACACGCACCATTGCAGGTGCCGGGGAGGCCAACATGAAGCGGCGAACGCTGCTCACAGGAGCGACTTTGCTCACCGCCGCCAGGCCGTGGGGAGCACGTGCCGCCGAGCCGATTCGGATCGGTGTGCTCACCGATATGAACGGCATTCTGGCCAATGATATGGGGCCAGGCTCGGTGATCGCGGCGGAGCTTGCGGTGGCGGATTCGGGCGGGATGGTTGGGGATCGCCCGGTTCAGGTGATCTCGGGGGATCATCAGCAGAAGCCCGATGTGGGGGCCGCGATCGTGCGGCAATGGTATGACAGCGGGGTGGCGGCGATTTTCGATGTGCCGAACTCGGCGATCGCGCTGGGCACCGCACAACTGGCGCGCGACAAGAACAAGGTTTTTGTCGCCGGTGGCGCGAGCAGTTCAGAGCTCACCAACACCAAATGCTCGCCCAACACGGTGGCCTGGGCGGTGGATAATTACGCCATCGGCCACAGCACTGGTGAGGCGGTGCTCGCGCAGGGTGGCAGGAACTGGTTCTTCCTCACCTCCGATTACGCGTTCGGCTATGATCTGGAAGCCCAGGCCACCGATGCGGTGCGCAAGGGCGGCGGGCGTGTGGTTGGCTCCACGCGGGTGCCTCTGGGGGCGACGGATTATTCCAGTTTCCTGTTGCAGGCGCAGCATAGCGGCGCGGACACGCTGATGATCTGCGCGGTGGGCGAGGACACGGTGAATGCGGTCAAGCAGGCCACCGAGTTCGGGCTGAGCCGGACCATGCGCGTTGCCGCGCCGTCGGTCACGTTGAATGATGTACGTGGCATTGGATTGAGCGTGGGCCAGGGGATTTTGAAGGTCAGCAATTTCGACTGGAACATCAATGATGGCACGCGCGCCTTCAGCAAGCGGTTTTCCGATCGGCTGCCGCGGCATTGGCCGCCGACCAATCTGCAGGCGGGTGTCTATTCGGCGGTGCTGCACACGATGAAGGCGCTGCAGTCGGGTGTTGATCCGCTCGATGGCGCGGCGGTGGTGGCCGCGATGAAGAAGATTCCGGTGAACGACAAGGTGTTTGGCGAGGCACGCATTCGCGCCGATGGGCGGGTGATGCAGACGCTCTATCTGCTGCAGGTGAAGAAGCCGGGCGAGCCGGTGGGCGAGTGGGACATGTTCAAGCTTGTCGATACCATCTCGCCGGAGAAGGCGTTTCGCCCGGTGGCGGAGAGCAGCTGCGCGCTGCTCACCCCTACCTGATTGAGCTGCCGGGCTGGCGCGATTGCGTGCCGAAGCCCGGCCAGGCGGCGGGTGGGGCGTCCCACGCGGTGGCCTCGTCCCAAAGGCTCGCGATCACACGGCGGTTGGAAAAGCCCTCGGCCGCATCGCTCATCATCCAGACGATGGGCTTGGCCATCACTTCGGGCTGGATCATCGCCTCGCGCTTCATCGGGCTGCTGGGGGGGATCAGGCCGGTGTTGGTGGGGCCGCCAGGGGCGAGGGCGTTGACGGTGATGCCGGTGCCGTCGAGCTCCTTGGCCCAGCTTGATGTTGCCGCTTCCAGGGCTGCCTTGGATTGGCCGTAGGCGGAATTGTTCTTTTGCAGCATCGTGTCGAAGCTTGTTGTGATGTTCACGATCCGCCCGCGCCCGGCGGGCAGCATCGCGCGGGTGGCGGCACCGGCGAGGATCCATGCGGCGCGGATGTTGATGTCCATCAAGGTCTGCCAGGCGGTCATGTCGCATTCCCAGAAGCGCACGGGGGCGCGGCCGTAATCCTCGCGGAAGATGGTGGGGCCGATGCCGGCGAGATTGATCAGGGCGAAGATGTCGCCGCACTCGGCCTGCACGCGGGGCACCACGGCTTCACTGGCCACGCGATCGGCCACATCGACCTGCATGGGAAACAGCCTGGAGGCGTGACCGGCCCGCGCGCACTGGTGGGAGAGATCGGCGAGCCGGCCGGGATGATTGTCGATCGCGGCGACGCGCGCGCCGGCGGCGGCGAGGGCCAGTGCCATCACGCGGCCCATGCCGCCGGCGGCTCCGGTGAGGATCACGACGCGGCCGGCAAGGTCGATGGCTGTCATGGTGCGCGGTTGACCGCGGCGAGATCGAAGCCGGCGACCTGTTTGTAGCGTGCGCTGATCTGCTCAAGCTCGCTGCGCGGGATCACCTGTTCGATGTCGTCAAAGCCGTGCGGGGCGCGATCTTCGGCGATGCGCACCACAACCTCCGGGCCGCCGCTGCGGTTGTTGGCGACGATGGCGGCGGTGGCGGGGCGGCGCTCGGACTCGTAGCGGGTGAGCGCCGCCGCCACGTTCGGCTCCTCGCGCAGGGCGCTGACCAGGGTTTGCGTGTCCAGGATCGCCTGCGAGGCGCCGTTCGAGCCGAGTGGGACCATCGGGTGCGCGGCATCGCCGAGCAGCGTCACCGCGCCAAAGCTCCAGCGTGGCAACGGATCGCGATCCACCATGGGATATTCGAAAATCTGCTCGGCGCGGGCGATGATGTCGGGGATGTCGATCCAGTCGAGCGACCAGGTGGCGTAATGCGGCAGCACCGCCTCTGGCCTGGCCTTGCGGTTCCAGTCCTCGCGGGCGAATCCCTTGCTGCGATCGACGAAGCGGCGGGCGGCCCAGTTGGTGATGATGCTGCCGTCGGCGGCCACGATCGGATAGGCGATGAAGGTCTGCACGCCGCCGACCATGATCTGCGTGGCGCCATCGAGGATCGGTGCGTTGCGTGTGGTGCCGCGCCAGATCAGCGCGCCATTCCAGACCGGCGGGCCTTCCTCGGGGTAGAAATGCCGGCGGACGACGGAGTGGATGCCGTCCGCGGCGATCAGCACGTCAGCGCGCAGCTCGCACAGGGATTTTCCGCTGTGCCGGTCGACGAACTCGGCGACCACGCCGTTCCCGTCCTGGCGGAAGCCGGCGAGGTGATGGCCGAGATGGATGCGTGCCTCGCCGAGCTGTGCGCGGGCGGTCTCGAGGAGGGACATCTGCAGCAGGCCGCGATGGATCGAGAGCTGGGGGAATTTGTAGCCGGCGGCGAGGCCGCGCGGTTCTTCCCACACCTTCTGGCCGAAACGGTTGAACAGGCTCTGGCGCTGCGGCTGCACCGCCAGCGGGATCAACGGTGCCAGTGCGCCGAGCGTATCCAGCACCCGCAGGCAATGCGGCAGCAGGTTGATGCCGACGCCGAGCGGGCGTGGTTCGGCGACCGATTCGAAGAGCTCAACATCGATGCCGGCGCGGTGCAGCGCGAGTGCTGTGGTGAGGCCGCCGACGCCGCCGCCGACGATGATCGCCTTCATGAAAATGCTTACCAGTTCAGCAGTTTTGCGGTGTCGACAGGCGCCGAGAGGGTGCCTTGTGAGAGCAGGATCGGGTTCCACAGCGCCAGCTGGGCGGCGGTGAGGTGCGGGGCGAGGTCGGGCAGGGCGGCGGCGGCGATCACCTGCGGGGGCAGCTTGGTGTAGTCGGCGATGATCTGGCGCAGTTCATCGGGGTTGGCCAGGCCGTAGCTGCTCGCCTCGGCGATCGCCTCGGCATAGGCGCGCGCGGCGTCGCGATGTTTGGACACCCAGCTGCGGGAGCTGACATAGACGATCACCGGCAGGTCGTCGGGGAATTGGCTGTCGATATAGAGCACCACATGGCCCGCGCCGGTTTGCTGCATGCGGGTGACGTTGGGGTCGGCGGCGACCACGGCGTCGACGGTGCCGCCTTTCAGCGCGTCGTTCATCAGCGGCTGGCCCATCTCGATCATATTGACCTTGTTGGCGGGCACGCCGTTGCGCTTGAGCCATTCCTCGAACAGTAGATCAAGAAAGCCGCCGAAGCCGGCCATGCCGATGCGCTTGCCGATGAAATCCTGCGCGGTTGTCAGCTCCAGCCCGGCGCGGGCGAGCACCGCGTGGTCCTTGGAGATCTTGTAGGAGACTGAGCCGCCACTGATCGGCACCAGTTCCAGCCCGCCGGCGGCGGCGAGCAGGAGCACCGGCGCGGTGGGGGTGCCGACCTCGAGTGTGCCGCTCTCCAGGGCGGCGGGAATGTTCGAGCCGATGGACGTGGCGGTGAGCGAGACATCGAGCCCGCGCTTTTGGAACATGCCCTTGGCGCGCGCGACGAAGGCGGCGGAGACGTCGTTGCCGGAGGTGTAGCCGACGCGAACCTGGGTTGTTTGGGCAAGCGCGGGGGCGGTGAGCAGGGTGGCCAGGCACAACAGGGCGATCGGGGCACGGCGGGCGCGCATCGTTTCCTCCAAAATGGTCTTTGAAGGCATCTGGCCTGTCGGCTGGAGCGATGTCCAGTGCCACTTAACAAAGGGCGGACGGGCTTGCAATGTCGGGGGAAACCACCTGGAGCGGGCGAAGGGATTCGAACCCTCGACCCCAACCTTGGCAAGGTTGTGCTCTACCCCTGAGCTACGCCCGCATCCGGTGGGCGGTCGATCTAGTCGGTCACGCGGGGTTTGGCAAGCACCCGCGCGCGGGGCTGATCGGCGGCGGATCGACCCCTGTCGGGCTCAGCCATTCCTGATATGGACGCATCGGCGCCGGCTTGGCATGGTCGTGACGACGGCAGCATCAGGCCCCCGCATGGGTTGCACCATGCGGCCGCAGCCACATCTAACCATCAGCGTGCAGGAATACGCCACCATGACCCAGTTTCTCGGCGAACAGATGATCGGCGCGGCCGGCGGGGCGGACCCCACGGCCGATATGATCGTTGACGGCACGCAGCAGAGCTTTATGGCCGATGTGGTCGAGGCGTCGCGCACGCGGCCGGTGCTGGTGGATTTCTGGGCGACCTGGTGCGGGCCCTGCAAGCAGCTCACGCCTGCCCTCGAAAAGGTGGTGCGCGCCGCCCAGGGCCGGCTGAAGCTGGTGAAGATCGATATCGATCAGAACCGGGCGCTGGTGCAGCAACTCAGCCAGCTGGGTCTGCCGTTGCAGTCGGTGCCGACAGTGGCGGCGTTCTGGCAGGGGCAGATCGCCGATCTGTTTTCCGGTGCGCTGCCGGAGAGCGAGTTGAAGCGCTTCGCCGAGGCGCTGCTGAAGCTCGCGGGTGGGGCGATGCCGAGCACCGATCTGCTGGCCGAGGCGCGGGCGGCGCTGGAGGCCGGTGAACCAGCGGCGGCGGCGGAGGCGTTCTCCGCCCTGCTGCAGACCGAGCCGGAAAGCCCCGAGGCGTGGGGCGGGCTGATCCGCGCGCTGATCGCCATGGGCGATGAGGAGCAGGCCGAGGACGCGCTGGCGCAGGTGCCCGAGAAGATCGCCCAGCATGCGGAAATCTCGGGCGCGCGCAGTGCGCTCGCGCTCACCGCCGAAGGCCGCGCCGCGAAGGCCAAATTGTCGCAGCTTCAGGCGCGCCTGGCCGCCGATCCCGCGGACCATGATGCACGTTATGAGCTGGCGACGGCGCTCAATGCGTCAGACATGCGGGCGGAGGCGGCGGATGCGCTGCTGGAGATCGTCCGGCGCGATCGCGGCTGGAACGAGGGGGCGGCGCGGGCGCAGCTGCTCAAATTCTTCGAGGCTTGGGGTCTGGAAGACCCGGCGAGCATGGCCGCGCGGCGCAAGCTCTCCGCGCTGCTGTTCAGCTGAATGGCGGTCTTTCATCCGCGTCTGGACGATCTGCCGCAGGAGATCCCCGTCTTTCCGCTGACCGGCGCGCTGTTGCTGCCGGGCGGGCGGTTGCCGCTGAACATTTTTGAGCCGCGCTATCTGGCGATGGTGGAGGACAGTCTGGCGGCCGGGCGCATGTTCGGCATGATCCAGCCCGATCGCAGCCAGCCCGATGTCGCCACCGGCGGCGCGCTGTTCCAGGTGGGCTGCCTGGGCCGGCTGTCGAGCTTCAGCGAGACCGATGATGGGCGCTTGCTGATCACGCTGACCGGGCTGATCCGCTTTCGGGTGCTCGGTGAGCAGGCGCCGCGGCGGGGCTATCGGCGGTGCCAGGTGACCTATGCGCCGTTCGCCGCGGATCTCGGCCGGCATCCGGTGGAGCTGGGCGGGGCGCGGGAGGCGTTGCTGGCGTCGTTGCGTGGCTATTTCGCGCATCGCGGGCTGGACGCGAACTGGGAGTCGATCAACCAGATGCCGGATGAGGCATTGATCACCACGCTCGGCATGGCCTGTCCGTTCGATGCGGCCGAGAAGCAGGCGCTGCTGGAGGCGCCGGACACCACGAGCCGGGCGGCCACATTGCTCGCGCTGCTGCGCTTCGCGGTGCATGATCCGATGTCCGATCCCTCCGCCGGGGGTGGCGATGTTGATCCGAAACGGAGTCTAAGCTGATGAGCGAGACCGAAGCGCCGTCTGTGCCGGTGGACCCGAAGCTGCTGGAAATCCTTGTGTGTCCGCTCACCAAGACCGCGCTGAGCTATGATCGCGTGGCGAATGAGCTGATCAGCACGGCGGCCGGGCTGGCCTATCCGATCCGTGATGGCATTCCGATCATGCTGCCTGGCGAGGCGCGCAAGCTGGACCAATAACGTGCAGGCCACCGAGATAGATCTGGAGCGCGCGACCGGCCTGTTGCGTGTGAGCTTCGACGATGGTTCTCGCGTGGAGCTGCCGGCGGAGTATCTGCGGGTTGAAAGCCCCTCGGCCGAGGTGCAGGGCCACGCGCCGCATCAGCGGCAGCTGGTGGCCGGCAAACGCGCGGTGCGCATTTTCGACATCGTGCCGGTCGGCCATTACGCGATCCAGCTGGTGTTCAGCGATGGGCACGATTCCGGGCTGTACAGCTGGGAGTATCTGCACAGGCTGGGTGCCGAGCAGGGCCAGCGCTGGGACGCCTATCTGGCCGCGTTGGAGGCCAAGGGGCTCAGCCGGGACCGCTAGGCGACGGGGTGCGCATCGCGCCGGCGAGGGTCTGCGCATTGCTGCGCAGGAGGTCCAGATAGGTCGCAGCCGGGCCGCCGCGGGGTGACAGGGCGTCAGTGAAAAGTGGGCCGGCCAGGGGCAGACCGGCTGTGCGGGCGACGGTTTCGGCCGGGCCTGGGTCGTCCACATTGTCGCTGAGCACGGCGCTGGCGCCATCCTCACGCGCGGCCTTCGCGAGCGCGTTGAGCTGGCGCGGGCTGGGCGCCGCGCCCATCGGCAGTCCGGGGATCGCGCGCACGGCCACACCGTAGCGGGCGCCGAAATAGGCCATCGAGGGGCGGATCATCGCCACGCGCCGGCGCCCGGCGGGGATTTCGGAGAAGAGCTGCGCGAGCGCGCTGTCGAGCTGGGCGATGCGGCCGGCGAGTGTTTCGGCGCGGTCGCGGATGCCGGGCGCGGCGCCGGGGAGCATGGCGGCCAGCGCCTCGGCGATGGCGTGGACATAGAGCACGCCGTTGCGCGGGTCCTGCAGGGCGTGGGGATTGGGCTGCTCCTTTATCGCGCCGCCGGGCACCGCGCCGCCGGGCTGCAGCTGCGCGACCATCAGCGGCTGCACCAGCCGGCTGGCGACCAGGCTCTCGCCGTGGAACCGCGCCGCGCGGTGCAGCGCCGGCAGCCAGGGTTCGAGGCCGAGCCCGTTCTCGATCAGCATGGCGGCGCCGCCCAGCATGGCCTGCGCCTCCTTGCCGGGATGAAAGCGCGTGACAGAGCGGTCCGGCCCGACCAGAGTGCTGACCTGGATCGCATCTCCGCCGATCAGGGCGGCGAACTCGGCGAGAATCGAGAAGCTGGTCACCACCCGCACCGGGGCGTCGGCGCGGGCGCGCGGGGCGGCAAGGCACAGCAGGGCAGCTGGCGAGGCCAGCAGGGAGCGGCGAAACATGCCGCAACCTGGGCACACAGCGGTAGCAACGCAAGGGCGGCATCATGGCGGGCGAGGGGGGCGCGGTGTTTTGGCGCGAGCCGTGGCAGGATGGGTCATGCCGATAAAACTGCCCGAGTCGCTCGACCTTCCTGGCGGGTCGGCGCCGATCGAATGGCGCCGCAGCGCGCGGGCGCGGCGGGTGTCGCTGCGCATCGATCCGCGCGCGGGCAGTGTGGTCGTCACCATGCCCATGCGGACCGGGCAGGCGGCCGGGCTGACGCTGCTGCGCGAGCATGCCGGCTGGGTCGCCGACCGTCTGGCCGCCCTGCCGCCGCGGCTGGTGATCGAGAACGGCGCGCTGGTGCCGATCCATGGCATTCCCACGCCGATCCGCCATTGCCCGCATCTGCGCGGCGGTGCCTGGCTGGAGGGCGGAGAATTGCTCGTCACCGGCGGCATCGAGCATCTGCCGCGCCGGGTGCGCGACTTCCTGCGCGCCGAGGCCGCCCGGGCGCTGACGCGCCTCGCCTTCGACAAGGCGGCGGCGGGGGACCTGCGGATGCCGCGCATCACCATCAAGGACACGCGCAGCCGCTGGGGCAGCTGCGCGGCGGATGGCTGCGTGATGTTCAGCTGGCGCCTGGTGATGGCCCCGGCCTTCGTGCAGGACTATGTGGCGGCGCATGAGGTGGCGCATCTGCGGCACATGAATCATGGGCCGCGCTTTTGGGCGCTCGTCGGCACGCTCACGGCGCATCAGGATGCCGCGATGGCCTGGTTGAAGGAGACGGGGCCCAGTCTTCTCAGGGTGGTCTGAGCAAGGACGGCTCTTCTTTCTTGAACGAAAGAAGCAAGGATCTTTTGGACGTCAGGCGGGGAGCAGCTTGATGCGCTTGCCGGCCACGCCCAGGGCGATGCGGCCCTCTTTCAGGGCCAGGGCGTCGGCGCCATAGACCTCGCGCCGCCAGCCATGCAGGGCCGGCACGTCCGGCTCGGCCTCCACCGCCAGGCGATCGATCTCCTCCGATGAGGCGAGCAGCTTGGGAGCGACGTGATGCTCCTCGGCCTTGGCGGCCAGCAGGACCTTCAGCAGCGACACCAGGGCAGGCGAGGGCCTGGTGCCGTCCTTGGATTTGGGCGGCTCGGGCAGGGCGTCTTCCGGCAGGGCCTGCGCTTCGGCGATCGCGGCGATCAGACCGGCGCCGGACTTGCCCTCGGCGAAGCCCTTGGAGATGCCGCGCACGCGGGCGAGCGCGTCGGCATTGGTGGGCGCGGTGGCGGCGATCTCCAGCAGCGCTTCGTCCTTCAGCAGGCGCTGACGGGGGATGTTCACCCGCTGTGCCTCGCGCTCGCGCCAGGCGCAGATGCCGCGCAGCAGGCCGAGCATGCGGCGGTTGTTGGTGCGCGGGCGCAGCCGTTCCCACATCGTCTCGGGGTCGGCGCGGTAGGTGGAGGGCTCGGCGAGCGCGGCCATCTCCTCGGAGACCCAGGCCAGACGGCCCTCGGACTCGAGTTTCGCGACCAGCTTTTCATAGACCAGGCGCAGCCAGGTGACGTCGGCTGCGGCGTAGGCGATCTGCGCGGCCGACAGCGGGCGGGCTGACCAGTCGGTGAAGCGATGCGCCTTGTCGATCTGGCCGCCGGTGAGCGCGCCGACCAGGCTGTCATAGCCGACCTGGTCGCCGAAGCCGGCGACCATCGCGGCCACCTGGGTGTCAAACAGCGGGGTGGGCACGGCGTCGAACATCTGCAGGAAGATTTCCACATCCTGGCGGGCGGCGTGGAAGACCTTCTGCACGTCGGTCCTGGCCATCAGCGCGCCGAGCGGGGCGAGATCGAGGCCGGGGGCGATGGCGTCGATGACAGCCACCTCATGCTCGCCGGCGAGCTGCACCACGCAGAGCTCCGGCCAGTATGTGCGCTCGCGCATGAATTCGGTGTCGACGGTGACGACGGCCTCGCTGGAGAGGCGCGCGCACAAGGCGGCGAGCCCGTCGGAGGTGGTGATCATCTGCGGGGTGGGGAACTCGGGCTGGCTATGGCGTGACATGGGCCCTTGTTACACGCTGCGCAGACCGGCCGGAAGTCGGCTTGACAGCACTTCGGGTGGGGGGTTGTTTCCGCGCCTTGCCGCCGTTCAGGCCAGACCCAGAAGTTCCGGAGCCGCCATGCACGCCTACCGAACCCATACCTGCGGCGCGCTGCGCGCCTCCGACGCCGGTGCCGAGGTGCGCCTGTCGGGCTGGGTGCATTCCAAGCGCGACCATGGCGGGCTGCTGTTCATCGATCTGCGCGACGCCGCGGGGCTGACCCAGTGCGTGTTCCCGGCCGGCTCGGTGGGGTTCGACACCGCCGAGAAGTTGCGGCCGGAGAGCGTGATCACCGTCACCGGCACGGTTGTGCCGCGTGAAGGGTCCACCATCAACCCGAAGCTGCCGACCGGCGCCATCGAGCTGAAGGTGGCCGGCATCGAGGTGCAGTCCGAGGCTGCGGTGCTGCCGATGCAGGTGGCCGGCAATGAGAGCTATCCGGACGAGATCCGCCTGCGCTACCGCTATCTCGATCTGCGCCGGGAGCGGGTGGCGCGCAACATGATGCTGCGCTCGCACGTGATCAGCTCGATCCGTCGGCGGATGATCGAATCGGGATTCACCGAGTTCCAGACCCCGATTTTGACGGCATCCTCGCCCGAGGGGGCGCGCGACTTCCTGGTGCCGGCGCGCATGCATCCGGGCAAGTTCTACGCGCTGCCGCAGGCGCCGCAGCAGTTCAAGCAATTGCTGATGGTCGCCGGATTCGATCGCTATTTCCAGATCGCGCCGTGCTTCCGTGACGAGGCATCGCGCGCGGATCGGTCTCCCGGCGAGTTTTATCAGCTCGATTTCGAGATGAGCTTCGTGACGCAGGAGGATGTGTTCAACACGCTGGAGCCGGTGATGGCGGGTGTGTTCGAGGAATTCTCCAACGGGCGTGGGGTTACCAAGCCGCCATTCCCGCGCATCCCGTATGACACCGCGCTGCTGGAATATGGCTCGGACAAGCCGGATCTGCGCAATCCGCTGAAGATCTGCGACGTGACCGATCTATATGCCGGTTCCGGCTTCGGGCTGTTCGCCAAGATCGCGGCCTCCGGGGGCATTGTGCGCGCGATTCCGGCCCCGGGGGCTGGCACCAGGCCGCGCGGGTTTTTCGACAAGTTGAACGAGTGGGCGCGCGCCGAGGGGGCTGGCGGTCTGGGCTACATCATTTTCGAGGCGGATGGCGCGAAGGGGCCGATCGCCAAGAATCTCGAGGCCGACCGCGCCGAGGCGATCCGGGCGCGTTGCGGGGTGGGGCCGGGCGATGCGGTGTTCTTCGCCGCCGGGGAGCGTGAGGCCGCCACCAAGTTCGCCGGTCTGGTGCGCACGCGCATCGGCACCGAGCTTGATCTGATTGCCAAGGATGAGTTCCGCTTCTGCTGGATCGTCGATTTCCCGATGTATGAGCTGAACGAGGAAACCAGGCAGATCGATTTCAGCCACAACCCGTTCAGCATGCCGCAGGGCGGGCTGGAGGCGCTGAACGGCCAGGACCCGCTGACCATCAAGGCGTTTCAATACGACATCGTCTGCAACGGCGTGGAACTCTCCTCCGGCGCGATCCGCAACCATCGGCCGGATATCATGCTGCGGGCGTTCGAGATCGCCGGTTATGGCGCGGAGGAGGTGGAGGCGCGGTTTGGTGGCATGCTGAACGCGTTCCGCTATGGGGCGCCGCCGCATGGTGGCTCCGCACCCGGCATCGACCGGATGGTGATGCTGCTGGCCGATGAGCCGAATATCCGTGAGGTGATCCCGTTCCCGCTGAACCAGCAGGGCGAGGATTTGCTGATGGGTGCGCCGGCGGAGGTGTCTGCGGCTCGGTTGAAGGAGCTGAGCCTCAAGATCGAGTTGCCGCCGAAGGTGAAGAAGGACTGAAGGCCAGGGGCGCTGCCCCTGCTACGCCGCGTGGGATACCAGGGCCTCCGGCTCCTCCTCACACACCAGGTGCGCGGGGGTTTGGGGCCTCATCGGGCGCAGCACGCTCTCGGGTGACGGCCCAACGGATCCAGGGGCAAGGGCTATGGCCTTGCACGCTGTCTTCCTGCCCCCCATCCTTACGTCTTCACCCTGAAAGAGTCCCTCGATGCCGCGCCTAGGCCTGCTCGTCACACTCGGCTGTTTCTGCGCCATTCCGGCCCTCGCCGCCCCGCTTGCGGCGCATCGGGCGCATTATGAACTCACGATGCAGGAAACCCGCGGCGACGTGACCGCCGCCTCCGGCAGCATGGATTACCAGTTCGAGGATGTCTGCGAGGGCTGGGCCACGCGCCAGCGGCTCGACATGGTGCTGACCAACTCCGATGGGCAGGACATTCATATGGTGTCCGACTACGCCACGCTGGAATCGAAGGACGGGCTGCATATGCAGTTCCATATGCGCCAGACCACCGACACCGCCGTCACCGAGCAGGTTGATGGCGAGGCGACGTTGAGCAAGGCCGGCGGGGCCGGTGTGGCGCATTACAGCGCGCCCGAGGACAAGGTGATCCAGCTTGAGCCTGGCACCGTGTTCCCCACGCCGCACACCGAGACGATTCTGGACGCGGCCGCCGCGGGGAAGAAGTTCGTCACGCTGCCATTGTTCGATGGCACCTCCGAGCATGGCCCGCAGGACACGTTCGTGACGATCCTGAACTGGCGTGGCGCCTCGGCGGCACCGTTCAAGCCGCTGGAGACGCTGCCGAGCGGGCGCTTTCAGCTCTCCTTCTTCGACAAGACCAACAAGGGCGATTCCGACCAGGCGGGCGCGGGCACACCGGATTACGCGGTGGGCATGCGCTACTGGGAGAATGGCGTGTCCGACGCGATGGCGATGGATTTCGGCGACTTCATCATGAAAGGCGTGATGAAGAGCTTCGAACTGCTGCCGCACCATTGCTGAAGGCCCTGGTGCTGAAGGCGCCTGTGCTGAAGTCGCCGCTGCTGAAGTCGCTGGTTCGCGCGGCGTGGCTGGCCACGGCGCTGGTCGCCGCGCCGGCGGTGGCGCAGCCCCTGCTGTCTCAATCGGTGATGCGGGTGACCATCCTGGGCAGCGGCACGCCGGTGCCCGCGCCGGATCGGTTCGGCAATTCCACCCTCGTTGAGGCCGGTGGGCAGCGCCTGCTGTTTGATTTCGGCCGTGGGGCGAGCATCCGGCTGTGGCAGTTGAAGGTGCCGTTGGGCGGCATCACCGCGCATTTTCTCACCCATTTCCACTCCGACCACACCGGCGGCCTGCCTGATCTGTGGCTGACCGGCTGGCTGCCGCCCGCCTATGGGCAGCGCAGGACGCCCTTCGTGCTGATCGGCCCGCCGGGCACCGCGGCGCTGGCGCGCGGCCTGACCCAGGCCTTCGCCGCCGACATCGCGATCCGGGAGGCGGACGAGCATGATCCTGCCGAGGGCATCGCGTTCGACGCGCGTGATGTGGCGCCTGGCCTGGTGTGGGAGCGTGATGGCGTGACGGTGGTCGCCTTCGCCAACGATCATGGCGCGGCGGTGAAGCCGTCCTATGGCTACAGCATCGCCTATCAGGGCCATCGCGTGGTGCTGTCGGGTGACACACGCTACAGCCCGGTGGTGGCGGCGCAGGCGCTGGGGGCGGATCTGTTCCTGCATTCGGTGACGATCATTCCGCCGGCGCTGCTGGCGGCGAATCCGGGCTACCGGGCGATTTTCGAGCATCTCGCGGGCCCGGCCGATGCGGCGCATGCGTTCGCGGACGCGCGGCCGAAGCTGGCGGCATTTTATCATGTCGGGCTGAACGGTGATGCGACCGAGGCTGATCTGCTGGGTGCCGCGCGGGCGGTCTATGACGGGCCGCTGGTGGTGGGGGCGGATCTGATGCGCTTTGACATCGGAGCGACCGTTGCGGTTGTTCCATTCGAGCAGGCCAAACGGTGATTTAAAGCCCGCGCCCTCGACCGATCGCGGCCTGTCCGAAACGGGCGCGCAGGCGCTCGATCGCGGCCTGGGCGGCGGCCTGGCGAGGGGCGGTCGGGTCGGCGAGGTCGCCCAGATCGGCCTGGGCGGACGGCGCCAGCGGTTGCGCGCCGATGCCGATCAGGCGGAAGCGGGTGCCGTCCACCTCGCGGGTCAACATGGTGACGGCGGCGGCGAACAGGCGGTCGGGCAGCTGGGTCGGGGCGGGCAGGCGGGTGGTGCGGGTGCGCTGGGCGAAGCTCGCGGTTTTCAGCTTCAGCACCACGCCGGCGGCGGCCTGATCCGCCTCGCGCAGGCGGCGGGCGAGTTTTTCGCAGAGATGCCAGAGTTTGGTCTCCAGCGCGGCGCGCTCGGCGAGGTCGGTGGCGAAGGTGGTCTCGGCGCTGATCGAGCGGGCCTCGCGGCCGACCCGCACCGGCCGGTCGTCCTGTCCGCGCGCGCGGGCGACCAGGGCGGGGCCGTCGCTGCCCAGGCGGGCGAGGGCGTCGCGCTCGCTCAGCGCCTGCAGCTGACCAAGGCGGGTGATCCCCATGCGGGCGAGCTTCGCCGCCTGGGCCGGGCCGATGCCGGGCAGCAGGCCGACCGGCTCGGGGGCGAGCAGGCGGGCGGCCTCGGAGCCGATCACGCAGAAGCCGCGCGGCTTGTCGCGCTCGGCGGCGAGCTTGGCCGTCAGCCGGTTGGCGGCGAGGCCGATGGAGACGGTGATGTGCATCTCCCGCTCGACGGTTTGGGCGAAGCCGGCCAGCACCGAGGCGGGTGGGGCGCCGTGCAGGGCCTGGGTGCCCGAGAGGTCGAGCACGGCTTCGTCGATGGAGAGCGGCTGCACCAGCGGGGTGAGGCGTTCCATGATCTCGCGCATCTGGCGGGCGGCGGCGATGTAGCGGGGGAAGTCGGGGCGGATCACCACGGCGTCGGGGCAGGCTTTCAGCGCCTTGAACATCGGCATGGCGCTGCGCACCCCGGAGAGGCGGGCGATGTAGCAGCAGGTGCTGACGACGCCGCGGGTGCCGCCGCCGACGATGACGGGCTGGCCGGCCAGTTCCGGGCGGTCGCGCTTTTCGATGGCGGCGTAGAAGGCGTCGCAATCGATATGGGCGATCGCGAGGGAGCCGAGTTCGGGGTGGGCGATGAGACGGTGCCCGCCGCAGGCGGCGCAGGCGCGGGGAGCGGTGTCCTCTGCCAGACCGTTTCCGGACTCGGTCCAGGCGCGACAGTCGCGGCAGAGCGAGGGCATCTCAGCCCGGCTTCATGTCACGCGACCGGCCAGAGCCAGGCCGCGCCGCGCACGCCGGAGCTGTCGCCATGTGTGGGGCGCAGGATCGGGGTGGTGCAGACATCGCTGAAGACGTGGCGCGGGATCAGGCGGGGCAGCACCTCATAGAGATGGTCGAGGTTCGACAGGCCGCCGCCGAGCACGATGGCGTCGGGGTCGAGGAAATTGACGATCTGGGCGAGGCCGCGCGCGGTGCGGTCGGCGTGGCGGTCGAGCGCGGCTGACGCGGCCGGGTCGCCGGCGGCCGCGCGGGCGGGGATCTGGCTGGCGTCACGTGCGGTGGGGCCGTCGCAATCCTGGGCGAGGCCGGTGCCGGAGATGAGTGTTTCCAGGCAGTTATGCTGGCCGCACCAGCAGAGCGGGCCGGGCAGCTCGTCGATGCGGGGCCAGGGCAGCGGGTTGTGCCCCCATTCGCCGCCGAGCCGGTGGCGGCCCTGCACCACGCGGCCATCGACCACGATGCCGCCGCCGCAGCCGGTGCCCATGATGACGCCGAACACCACGCGCGCGCCGGCGGCGGCCCCGTCGGCGGCTTCGGACAGGGCGAAGCAATTGGCATCGTTCTCCACGCGCACCGGGCGGCCGATGGCGGCGGCGAGGTCGATGTCGAAGCGGTGGCCGTTCAGCGCGTTGGAATTGGCGTTTTTCACCAGGCCGGTCGCCGGGCTGATCGCGCCGGGGATGCCGACGCCGACGGTCGGACGCTCGCCGAGTTCGGCATCGATGGTGGCGATGAGATCGCTGAGGGCGCGGATCGCCTTGTCGTAGCCGGTGGGGGTGGCGATGCGGCGGCGTTCGACCAGCCGGCCGTCCGGCGCCATGGCGGCGATCTCGATCTTGGTGCCGCCGAAATCGATGCCGATGCGATGCTGGGCCATAACGCCAGAGTAGGCTGGCCGGACCGGCCGCTCAACCGTTGAGGCTTGTCGGGCGTGGGCCGGCAGGCGCAAACTGCAGGCGATGAGTGAAACGCTGCTGGATCTGAAAGGCCTGAGTTGCCCGTTGCCGGTGCTGCGGGCGAATCGCGCACTGCGCTCGATGGCGCCGGGCGAGCGGCTGCGCGTGCTGGCCTCCGACCCCGCGGCTGTCAGCGACTTCCAGGCCTATTGCCGTGAGACCGGGCACGCTCTGCTGGCCTGGAGCGAGGAGACCGGGGCGTTCAGCTTCCTCATTCGTCGGCGCGCGGATGCGGCGGAACCGGGGCCGGAAGCGTGACGGAAATCACGCAGCATGTGGCCGAATCGCCACGGCGGGCCCTAGCATCCTGCTTTCGGCACTTGCCCATGGGGACGGTTGCCGTTACCCCGGACCAGATGATCGATGCTGTGCACATCTCCGATCGGCAGGCTGAATATGGACGAGGCACGTGGTCCCATGGTGGATGATGTGACGACCCTGTCCTTCGAGGACGCGCTCGCCGAACTGGAGCGCATCGTGAAGGCATTGGAGGGTGGCCAGCAGAAGCTGGAGGACGCGATCGCCGCCTACGAGCGTGGCGCGGCGCTCAAGCGGCATTGTGAGACCAAACTCGCCGAGGCCGAGCAGCGTGTGCAGTTGATTGTTGAGGGAGCCGATGGTGCGCTCTCACTCAAGCCGGCGGATGCCGCATGATCTTTTTTCAGTAATGGCGGTCGGCGTGCTCGAACTTCGTGAACTGAACTCCGCGCTGCGCGAGGCGGTGGCCTCCATCGAACAGGCGCTCGATGCCCTGCTGCCGCTGCCTGACGGGGCGGAGGCGCGGCTGGTCGAGGCAATGCGCTATTCGGCGCTCGGCGGCGGCAAGCGCATGCGTGGCTTCCTGGTGATGGAGGTGGGCCAGCTGTTCGGCGTGGCGCGCACCTGCTCGGCGCGTGTCGCGGCATCGGTGGAAATGCTGCACGCCTATTCACTGATCCATGACGACCTGCCGGCGATGGATGACGACGATCTGCGCCGCGGCAAGCCCACCTGTCACAAGGCGTTCGACGAGGCCACGGCGATCCTGGCTGGCGATGCGCTGCAGGCCCGCGCCTTCGAGATTCTCGCCGAGGAGGACACCCATGATGACCCGCTCGCGCGCTGCGAACTGGTGATGGCTCTCGGCCAGGCGGTCGGGCCGCGCGGCATGGCCGGTGGCCAGATGATCGACATGATGGCCGCCGACCGTGAGATGAGCCTGCCCGAGATCGGTCGGCTGCAGGCGCTCAAGACCGGCCGGCTGATCCAGTACAGCGCCGAGGCCGGTGCCATTCTTGGTCGCGCCGGCACCCATATTCGGCACCAGGTTGCCGCTTATGGCCGCGACCTCGGTGCCGCCTTCCAGATCGCCGACGACCTGCTCGATGCCGAAGGCACCGTGGAGGAGACCGGCAAGGCGATCGGCAAGGACCAGGGGGCCGGCAAGGCGACCCTGGTGTCGCTGCTGGGCATCGAGCGTGCCCGCACCCAGGCGCGGCTGCTCGCCGAACAAGCCGCCGCCCATCTGGACGGCTTCGACCACCGCGCGGACGGTCTGCGCCAACTCGCGGAGTATGTGATTGCCCGACGGAGCTGAGCCGAAGCCGACCGCGCCCACCTTGTCCTCGACGGCCGGCCGCCCGACCACCGCGTTGCTGGACCGCGTGCGTGTGCCTGCGGATCTGCGGAATTTTTCGGTTGAGCAGTTGAAGCAGCTGGCCGATGAGTTGCGGGCGGAGACGGTGGATGTTGTCTCGACCACCGGCGGGCATCTGGGTGCGTCGCTGGGGGTGGTGGAGCTCACCGTTGCCATCCACGCCATTTTTGACACGCCCGATGACCGGCTGATCTGGGACGTGGGCCACCAGGCCTATCCGCACAAGATCCTCACCGGCCGGCGCGACCGCATTCGCACGCTGCGCCAACCTGGCGGGCTGTCGGGCTTCACCCGCCGCTCGGAGAGCGAATACGACCCGTTCGGCGCCGCGCACTCCTCCACCTCGATCTCGGCCGGGCTGGGCATGGCGGTGGCGCGCGATCTGCAGCAGCGCGACAATCATGTGGTGGCGGTGATCGGCGACGGCGCGATGTCGGCCGGCATGGCCTATGAGGCGATGAACAATGCCGGCGCGCTGCATTCGCGCCTGATCGTGATCCTCAACGACAACGACATGTCGATCGCCCCGCCGGTGGGCGCGATGAGCGCGTATCTGTCGCGCCTGATGTCGTCACGCTCGTTCCTGTCGTTGCGCGATCTGGCCGCACGCATGGCCAAGCACTTCCCGCGCGGCATCGAGCGCACCGCGCGGCGTGCGGAGGAATATGCGCGCGGCATCCTCACCGGCGGAACATTGTTTGAGGAACTCGGCTTTTACTATGTCGGGCCGATCGACGGGCATAATCTGGATCATCTGCTGCCGGTGCTGCGCAATGTGCGCGAGGCCGAGGAGAGCGGGCCGATCCTGGTGCATGTGATCACCCAGAAGGGCCATGGCTACGCGCCGGCCGAGGCGTCGGCGGACAAATATCACGGTGTCAGCAAGTTCAACGTGGTGACCGGCGAGCAGGTGAAGGCACCGCCCGGCCCGCCGAGCTACACCGCGGTGTTCGCCGATGCGCTGATCGCCGAGGCCGAGGCCGACAGCGCCATCGTGGCGGTGACCGCGGCGATGCCGACGGGCACGGGGCTGGACAAGTTCGCCAAGAAGTTCCCTGAGCGGAGCTTCGATGTCGGCATTGCCGAGCAGCATGCGGTGACGTTCGCGGCGGGCATGGCGACCGAGGGGATGAAGCCCTTCTGCGCGATTTATTCCACCTTCCTGCAACGCGGCTATGACCAGCTGGTGCATGATGTGGTGCTGCAGTCGCTGCCGGTTCGTTTCGCGCTGGATCGCGCGGGGATGGTGGGGGCCAATGGCGCGACGCATGCCGGCAGCTTCGATCTGGCCTATCTGGGGTGCCTGCCGGGGATTGTGGTGATGGCGCCGTCGGACGAGGCGGAGCTGATGCATATGGTGGCGACCGCCGCGGCGATCGATGATCGGCCGTCGGCGGTGCGCTATCCGCGCGGCGAGGGCACCGGGATCATCCGGCCCAAGCGGGGCGAGATTCTGCAGATCGGCAAAGGCAGGATCCTGCGCGAGGGTGGCTCGGTGGCGATCCTGGCACTGGGTCCGCGGGTGATCGACGCGCTGAAGGCGGCCGAGGAGCTGGCCGCGCACGGGCTGCCGGCGACGGTGGTGGATGCGCGCTTCGCCAAGCCGATCGACACCGCGCTGATCGAGCAGCTGGCGCGTCACCATGAAGTGCTGATCACCATCGAAGACGGCGCGACCGGCGGGTTCTCCGCGCTGGTCATGCACCATCTGGCGCATGCCGGGCTGCTGGATCACGGGCTGAAAATCCGCCCGATGGTGTTCCCCGATCGCTTCATCGACCACAACACACCCGCCGCGCAATCCGCCGAGGCCGGGCTCACCGCGAAGGATATCGTGGCCACCGCGCTCAAGGCTCTGGGTCAGAGCGGGCGCGATCTGGGCAGCGTCAGGGCCTGAGCGCCGTGGCGCGCCGGCGCGCCGACGTTTTGTTGGTGGAACGGGGCCTCGTGGAGTCGCGCGCGAAGGCGCAGGCGCTGATCCTCGCCGGGCTTGTCTGGGCCGGTGATACGCGTGTTGCCAAGGCCGGCGACCAGCTGCGGGAGGATGCGCCGCTGTCCCTGAAGGGCCAGGTTCATCCCTGGGTGTCGCGCGGCGGGCTCAAGCTGACGGCTGCCCTTGATGCGTTTTCGCTTGATCCCACCGGCAAGGTTTGCATCGATGTGGGAGCCTCCACGGGCGGCTTCACCGATGTGTTGCTGACGCGTGGGGCGGCGAGGGTGCATGCGGTGGATGTCGGTCACGGGCAACTCGCCTGGAAGCTGCGCAGCGATCCGCGCGTGGTGGTGCATGAGCGGACCAATGCGCGGCATCTGAGCACGGAGGTGATCGCCGAGCCGCTGGAGGTTTTGGTGTGCGATGCCAGCTTCATCGGATTGTCGACGATCCTGCCGGCGCCGTTGGCGTTGTGCGTGCCCGGCGCATGGGCGGTGGCGCTGATCAAGCCGCAATTCGAGGCCGGGCCGGCGTTGGTCGGCAAGGGCGGGGTGGTGCGCGATCCGGCGGTGCATGAGGCGGTGTGCGCGCGGGTGCGGGAGTGGTGGAGCGGGCTGCCCGGGTGGACTGTGCTGGGGATCGTGCCCAGCCCGATCACCGGGCCCGAGGGAAATCGGGAATTCCTCATCGCGGCAAGCAGGGCCTGATGGGCGGGATCGTTCGCAATCTGGCCAGGCAGCGCTTCGAACTGCCGACCGGCGATCAGATCGCGTTCATCGATTATGTGGCGCGCGGCGATGTGCTGGTGCTGACCCATGCCGAGGTGCCGGCGGCGCTGAACGGCCAGGGCATTGGCGGAAGACTTGTTCAGCAGACACTGGATGTTTTGCGGGCGGACGGCGTGCGCGTGATCCCCGGCTGCCCGTTCATCGCGGTGTGGATCAGGCGGCATCCCGATTATGCCGACATGATCGCCGCCGACTGAGCCTTGCTATCGCGGCTGGATTGGCTCCACCCCGCCGGGGGCGAAGATGCCGCGCGCGGCCAGGCAAGAGTCGATCGCCTTCTTGCGGGCCTGCTTCAGGTCGGGGCGCAGATCCTTGTCGCCGGAGCTGTGGGTCATGATGATCATGTTCAGGGTCTTCACGTCCTTGTCGTTCTCGGCGAGCACCGCGCAGGCCTGCTCGGGGCTCATGCCGGAGACATCGGGCGGCGCGCTGGAGCAGGCCGACAGGGCTGCGGTCAGCAGGAGGGGCACCAGAGCCAGCTGTCTCATTGGTTCATCCAATCCTCGATCAGGCGGCGGGCGATGCTGATTGGCCCGGGCAGATCAATGCCGAGGGCGGCGGGGTCGCGCAGTTCGGCGCGGGTGAACCAGCGTGCATCGGAGAGTTCGTCGTCATCGATGCGCAGCTCGGTGCTCAGGGCGCGGGCGTAGAAGCCGAGCATCAGCGAGGCCGGGAAGGGCCAGGGCTGGCTGGAATGGTAGATCACGTCGGTGACGGCGATGCCGGCTTCCTCGCGCACCTCGCGCACCACCGCCTCTTCCAGACTTTCGCCGGGTTCGACGAAGCCGGCGAGGGTGGAATACATGTTGTTGGTGAAACGACGGGCATGGCCGAGCAGGGCGCGCTCGCCGTCGGTCACCAGCATGATCACCGCGGGGTCGGTGCGGGCGAAATGCTCGGTGCCGCAGCCGGTGCAGGCCACGCGGTTGCCGGCCTCGCTGGGGCGGGTGGGGGCGCCGCAGACGCCGCAATAGCGATGCCGGGCGCGCCAATGCAGCAGGCCGCGGGCATGGGCGAGCATGCTGGCCTCGGGCGCGGGCAGCGCGCCGGCGGAGGTGCGCAGATCGGCGAATATGGCGTTGTCGACGGGAAGGGCGGCCAGCGGGTCATCGAGGCTGGAGACATCGACGGCGAACACCGCGGCCTGCTCATCGAGCCCGAGGAAGGCCCAGGGATGGCTGTCGGTGAGGTGCGCGAGGCCTGGCAGCAGCGCGGCGCTGGGGCCGGGGGCGAGCAGGCTCTGGCTGCGCCAGATCAGCGAGAAGCGCGCGGAGGGCGCGTTCAGCTGCTGCGCGATCCAGTCAGCATCGGTGCGCTTGGCGCTCACGCGGTCGAGCGTGCCGCCGGCGAGCAGGTTCGGGCGGGCGGGGCGAGGGGGGAGAAACATCGCTGGCTTTCTGGCATGCCGGGCAGGCAGCGACAACCGCGCGCCCCCCTCTTTCCACTGCTCCCCTATCGCGTGCTAGACAGGGTGCGGGAGGTCGGCGGCGGACGGGCGCCTCGCCAACCCGGTCAGG
>CAIVDX010000067.1 GCA_903904805.1 uncultured Rhodospirillales bacterium | reverse complement strand
GCTGACCGGTGTGTTCGCCTATGGGCCGCTGTCGGCCACCGATACCGCCAAGGACGGCGTGTATATCGGCGGTCTGGCGCAGTTCGAGTCCCAGGTGGTCGCGGTCTGCGCCACGCTGATCTGGAGCGGCGTGATCAGCTTCATCCTGCTGAAGATCATCGACGCGGTGATCGGTCTGCGGGTGACCCGCGAAGAGGAAGTGGAGGGCCTGGACGTGGTTCTCCATGGCGAACGTCTGGGCTGATCGCGACAGCCCTGCGCACGGAAAAGGGGGCCTCGCGGCCCCCTTTTTTGTGGCCCGATGCGCGGAGCGTTCAGCTTTTGCACAGCTCCAGCGCGGCGCGGCCGCCGATCGCGTAGGGGTTGCCGAGCGTTTCGCACATCTCGAAATGATTATAGTCCCGCCCGGTGCGCAGCTCCGCCCGCTTGCCGGCGGCGGTCACCGCGGCGGCGAAATCACGTGACTGGCGCTGGAACTCCGGTGTTTCGAGCGTGCCGGTCATCAGGATCAGCGGGGTGACCAGGCGATCGATGTGGCGCTGGGCGCTGAGGCTGTTTTCGTTCTCATCGGTGAACTTCACGTAGCTGCTGCGCACCGACAGGCGCGGGCCGCGCATGTCGTACATGCCGCTGAGGATCAGCGCGTTGCGGAAGATGCGCGGCGAGATGCCATACAGCGTCTGCCAATCGGTGGTCAGCGCCACGCCGGCGAAATGGCCCCCCGATGAATGGCCCCCCAATGTCAGGCGCTGCGGATCGACGCCCATCTTCGCGGTGTTCTGCCTGGTGAAACGAATCGCGCGGCAGATCTGGTCGACGATCGGCTCCAGATGGCCGTCCATCTCGTCGACACCATCGAAGCTGATCGCGGCATAGCCGATGCCCTGGTTGAGGAAGATTTCGGCGGGATACATGTAATCCTCGGCCTTGGCGAAATGCCAGGCGCCACCGTGGATGAACACAAACAGCGGGGCGTTCGGGCGGCGTGCGGGATAGTAGAGGATGCGCTCGTTGGGCTTGCTGCCATATTGCAACGTTTTTGGCGGGCCGATGCGCTGGGCGAGGGCCGCGCTGTTCTCGGCATAGCGCGCCTGGACCTGTTTCTGGTTGGGAGCGTAGACGAGCTGGGTGTAGGCGTCGTCGAGCTCTTTCTGGGTGTAGTTCATGAACACCTTGGGCTCGTCCGCACGGGCGGCGCTCGCGAGGCCAGAGGCGGCGATGCCGGCGAGCAGGGTTCTGCGGTGCATGGGAGTCTCCACGGTTGATGGTGGGATGGTGCGGTTTGGGGAAGCGGAAGGCAAGGCCAGGCGCAGGGCCCTGGCCCTACTTTCCCGTCTTCAAACTCGCCCCCACCCCCACCGGCAGCCGCAGAACACCAGGCAGCGACGCCGCGCAGAGCAGGCCGGCGGCGGCCAGCGCGATGGTGGCATGGAAGGCGGGTGGTGTGTCGGGCCAGGTCAGGGCGGCGGCGTGCAGCATCAGCGCGCCGAAGGCCACGCCCATGCCGTTGTTCATCTGCATCAGCATCGACGACACCGCGTTCGCCCCCGCGGTCTGGCTGGGCGGCACGTCGGCGAAGCCCAGCGTGTTGATCGCGCTGAATTGCATCGAGCGTGCGGCGCCCTGGATGAAATAAATCGCCAGGATCACCAGTGTGGGCGTGGCGGCGCCGATCAGGCCGCAGGCGGCGATCGAGAGGGCGGCGATCGCGCCGTTGATCAGCAGCACCGCGCGGAATGAGAAACGATGCAGGATCGGCGTGGTGATCGCCTTCATGCCGAGATTGCCGGCGGCCGAGGCCAGCAGCAGCAGGCCGGCATCGAACGCGCTCATGCCGAAGCCGACCTGCAGCATGTAGGGGGCGAGGAAGGGCACCGCGTTCACCGCGATGCGAAAGGCCGAGCCGCTGTAGAGCACCGCGTAGCCGAAGGTCTGGATCGAGCGGGCGGAGAGATCGAGCACCGGGTGCTCGGCGCGAATGGCGTGGCGGATCGCCGCGGTGCCCACGCTCAGGCCGATCGCCAGCAGGATCCAGCCGAGCGCGCCGGGTTTGGCGGCGAAGTCGAGCCCGGCGAGCAGGGTGGCGAGGGCGGTGGTGGTGAGCAGGAAGCCGCGCGTGTCGAACGGTCGGGTCGGGCCCTTCGCGGCGCTGACATGGCGCCAGACCAGGATGGCGGCGAGGATGCCGGCGGGCACGTTGAGGAAGAAGATCCAGCGCCAGCTGGCGAAGGTGGTGATGAAGCCGCCGATCGGCGGGCCGACCACGGGGGCGATCAGGGCGGGCCAGGTGATGATGGAGATGGCGCGGATCAGCTCGCTCTTCTGTGCCCCGCGCAGCACGGCGAGGCGGCCGACCGGGGCCATCATCGCGCCGGCCATGCCCTGGACCATCCGCGCGGCGACGAATTGCGGCAGGCTCTGCGCCAGCCCGCACAGCACCGAGGCGATGGTGAAGGCGATGATCGCGCCGGTGAAGACGCGCCGGATGCCCAGCCGGTCGGCCAGGAAGCCGCTGGCCGGGATGAAGGCCGCGGCGGTGACCAGGTAGGCGGTCATGCCGATCGACAGGTCGACCGGCGCGACATCGAAGCTGAGCGCGATCTGCGGCAGGGCGGTGGCGATCACTGTCCCGTCGAGCAGCTCCATGAACAGAGTGCCGGCGACGAGCAACCAGACGAGCGGGGGCATGCCCCACACCTAGCCAGCGGCGGCCGCTTCGACAATGCGCGCGGTGTCAGCAGGGGACGCAGCGCAGGCCGGATTGGCTGAGCAGCCACCCGGCGAGGTCGGGCAGTTCCCGTTGGCTGCTGCCGTCGGCGGCCCAGGTGACGGAGTCGAGCGCGATGACGTGCAGACGCTCATGCGCCTCGCAGAAGCAGAAGAGGTGGGTGAAGGCGACCTCGTCGCCGACGCGGTGGCCGGTGATGCGCAGAGGCCGGACGAAGTGTCGGGCGATGCCGCGCGCGCCGCGCTGCTGCGCGAGGGCGAGCAGTGGCGGTTCATCGCGCGGGAAGTCGAGCCGGACCGGCACCGCGGCGCTTGTGTGCGGCCGGCTCAGGCGCGGCAGCAGCGCGCGCAGCCGATCGACCGCGCGGTGGGCGAACTCGGCCAGCGGCAGGCCGGCACCTTGGTAGGTCAGGGATCCCTGTTGCAGCATGGCACCCTCCCTGGGGTGGTGTCGCGGTCACGATGGCCCCGCTGATGGCCGTCGCATCGCAGTTTGCGAATGCGCAAGCATCTGCTGCACTGGGCGTACCAGGCAGAATGCGAGGATGTGGTGAGCCGGGCTCGCGATTTGCGATCTACGGTCGGCGATCTGCGATCGACGATTTGCGATGCCGGGTGAAGGCGTGGCATGCGGCCTGTCATGGTGCTTCACCACTTGCCTGGAGACTTGCGTTGCCGACTCCCGCCCAATTTCATCTGCATATCGAGCGCCTGTCGGCGCAGAATCCGTTGTTTCACATCACGCCGAAGGTGATGGCGCAGGCGATGCGCGCCAGCCCGGCGCTCGCCGATCAGATTCATCTGACCTACGGGGTGGATGGCGCGGATTTCGACCGGCAGATGCGGCAGGCGGACGGGCTGATCGGCTGGCGTTTTCCGCGCGAGGACCTGTCGGCGCGGGCGCCGCGGCTGCGCTGGATTCAGCTCACCGGCTCGGGCTTCGAGCAACTGCAGCCGCTGGATTGGCTGCCCAAGGGCGTGATGCTGTCAAACAATCGTGGTGTGCATGCGCACAAGGCCGGCGAGTTCGCCACCATGGCGCTGCTGATGCTGAATTGCCGGATGCCGGTGATGACCGCGAACCAGCGCGCCGCGCATTGGCAGCAGATCTTCACGCCCTCGATCGCGGGGAAGACGTTGGTGGTGCTGGGTGTGGGCAATATGGGGGGGGCGGTGGCGCGGGCAGGGCGTCGGCTGGGCATGCATGTGATCGGGATCCGTCGCACTGGCACCTCACACCCGGCGGTGCATGAGATGCGGCCCCTGGCCGAGCTGCGCGAGATTCTGCCGCGGGCCGATATTCTGGCGATCACCGCGCCGCTCACCGAGGCCACGCGCGGGCTGATCGGCGCGCCGGAGCTCGCGCGGCTGCGGCCCGACGCGGCGGTGCTGAATATCGGCCGCGGCGCGGTGCTGGACAGCGCCGCGCTGGCGGCGATGCTGCGCGCCGGCAAACTCTCCTGCGCCATGCTGGATGTGTTCGATCCGGAGCCGCTGCCGGCGGACTCCGAATTATGGTCGACACCGGGCCTGCTGGTGACGCCGCATTGTTCGTCGGACGATCAGGCGGCCTATGCGCGCAAGACGGCGGAACTCGCGCTGCGCAGCGTCGCGCGCATGATTGCCGGCAAGCGGCCGTTGAACCTGGTGCGGCGGGGCCGGAGTTACTGAGGGCCGGAGTTACTGAGGCCAGGGTTACTGAGCGCAGGCCGGGGCCTTCACTCCGCCGCCTGGGTCACCCGTGGCCGCGCGGTCATCGGTCGCAGCAGGTACATCGTGATGTAGGCGCCGGCGGCGACGAGTTCGGAGAGGGCGGTGATGTAGAACATCGTGGTGATCGACAATCCCAGCGCGATGAACAGCGAGCCGATCATCGGGGCGATGAACGCCGCGCTGCGGCCCACACCGAGTGCCCAGCCGACGCCGGTGGAGCGGATATAGGTGGGGTAGAGCAGCCCGGCGACCGCGGTGCCGCCGGCGTTGCTGCCGGCGACGACGAAGCCGATCACGAAGATCACCGCCGCCATCGGCCAGAAATCGCCGGCCACCGCGCCGACCGAGGCGATCGGGATGGCAACGAACAGCAGCACCGCGGCGAGCGTGCGCTGCGGGCCGAACTTGTCCATCGGTTTGCCCAGCAGCATGGTGCCAAACACGCCGCCGGTGGAGAACATCGCGGTGGCGGCCAGTGCCTGGCTCATCTCCATGCCCGCGCCGGTGGCCAGTGTGGGCAGCCAGTTCAGCAGGAAGGCCAGCACCATCAGATTGCAGAACACGCCAAGCCACAGCAGCAGGGTTGCCACCGCGCGGCCCTCGCGGAACAGGTGTCCGACGGTGAAGCCGGGCTTGCGTTCCTCGGCCATCACGAAGCGGGCGTCGGTGGGGATGTCGAGCTTGGGATACATCCGGCGCAGCATCGCGGCGATGCGGGTGGCATCCGCCTGGCGCTGCACGAGGAAGCGGATCGATTCGGGCAGGAACGGAACCCAGACAAGCAGCAGCACAAGCGGCGCGACACCGCCGATGATGAACAGCGACTGCCAGCCATAGTGCGGCACCACCAGCGCGCCGACCAGGCCGCTGAGGGCGGAGCCCAGCGCGTAGCCGCTGCCGCCGAGCATCATCATGGTGGCGCGCTGCCGGGCGGGGAAATATTCCGAGATCAGCGCGATGCCGTTGGGCATCGCCCCGCCGATGCCAAAGCCGGCGAGGAAGCGCAGCACGAACAGCTCCGGCACGGTGCTCGCCCAGGCGGTGGCGAGCGAGAAGATGCCGAAGAACAGCACGCAGCCGATCAGGGCGGCGCGGCGGCCATAGCGGTCGGCGAACACGCCGAAGCCCATCGCGCCGAGCACGAAGCCGAACGAGCCGATCGAGAAGAACGGGCCCAGCACGGCCTTGTTCAGATGCCAGTCGCGCGCGAGGGCGGGGGCGACATAGCCGGCGGCCTGGCTGTCAAACCCATCAAAAATCAGCAGGGCGGTGCAGAGCGCGAAGGCGAACCAGTGGAAGCGGCCTGGCTTCTCGCGGTCGATCACCGCGCCGACATCGATCATGGACATGACATTCTCCCCTTGCCGCGCAAGCTGCTGTGACCGAGGGGCGTCGTCAAGCGGCGCGGGCGTGATGCGGTCAGGCGGCGGTGCGCGAGCGGCGGAGCAGCACCACGGCGCCGACCATCACCACCACCAGCCCGGCGAGCACGCCGAGCTCGATCATCGCCGCACGGAACAGCTCGGCGCTCTCCGGGCCCCAATGGCCCGGCTTGGTGACGTTGGAGGTTTCCAGCGAAATCACCAGAATGCGGCGGATGCAGGCGATCAGACCGACGATAAGGAAGGGCTCGCTGCTCAACGCGCCGGTCTGCACCGAGGCGCGCACGGTGTAGAGAATCTCGATCAGCATGAGCACGAACAGCAGCCGGTCCATGATCTGGAACACCGCATCGGTGCCGGTCCAGTCGAGCATGCCGGCCCACAGCATCTGCGCCGCGCCGGCCAGCGAGAGCAGGGCGGTCAGCGCCAGCAAGGTTCCGAGCGTGATGTAGATGATCTGCTCGACGCGGTGAAACAGCTCGGAGGCGAGATGCACCAGGCCTGTCGGGCGCGAAGCTTGTGTGCCGGAGCTGTCGGACATGAGGAGACCTGCGATCCTGTTGCCGGAATGATAGCAGGTTTTTGCGGCCGGGAGCAGCCTTGGGTCAGTGCGCCAGCTGATCCTGACCCATCGGGTGGGGCAGCGCGTAGAGATGCCAGGCGCCGCGCTGCAGCAGGTCGACCGCGCCCGCGATGGGCGGCGCGCCGCGAACGATGATGTGGCTGTAGAGCGGGGCGGTGGCGCGGCCCGGCAGGCTCATTGGCGCGGGCAGGCCGGTGCGCAGGCGGTAGGTCTGCCAGTGCGGCGTGAGCAGCGCGGCCGGCGGCGGGGTGAGCTGTGCGGTGTCGTCGAACAGCGTGACCAGGTCTGCGAGATCGTCGAGATAGGGGGCGCGGTCGAAGCTGATGGCGAAGGCGGCCAGGGCGGGGGCGTCGGCGGCGATCAGCAGCGCGAGCAGGATCGCGCGGCCGGCCGGGCGCAGGCGTTCCAGACGGGGCGCTGCGTTGATGGCGATCAGCAGCAGCATCAGCGCGGTGATCGGCACCCAGTAGCGCGGTGCGCCGCCGGAGCCGACGAGACAGAGCAGCGCCATCGCCGGCGCGAGGGTCAGCCCGAGGCCGAGCCCGGCGGCGCGGCGGGGAAAAGCGGCGAGCAGCAAGGCGAGGCTGAGGATCAGCGCCAGCGGCAGCGCATCGGGCCAGCGCGCGCCGGTGGGGTCGGCCAGCCAGGGCAGCATCTGGTCGGGCAGCGCATAGACCACGTGATAGGCCAGCGCCTCGGCGGCGCGGCGGGCGATCTGGGCGGGCGTGGCGAGCGGGCTGGCGGGGTCGAGCGGTGAGAGCGCCAGCAGCATGCGCATCTGGTTGATGCCGTCGAAGCCGAGACCTGCGGTGTCGATCAGTCGATTGCGCAACGACCAGGCCAGCGTGGGCAGGCAGAAACAGGCGCCGTGCAGGACCGCGCGGCCGAGCCAGGCGCGCGGGGTCAGCGTGGCGGCGCGTGCGCCGCGCCAATAGGCGAGCGGCACCAGCGCGAGGCCGAGCAGGGTGCCGCGCAGCAGCATCGCGCAGCCGCAGGCCAGTCCGGCGAGGCCGACCTGCCAGAGGCCGGGGCGTCGGCGCGCCCAGATATGGTCGAGCAGCAGAAGTGCTGCGAGCACCGTCAGAACGGCGGGCATCTCGCTCATCGCGACCCGGCTGTAGAGCCAGTAGAACGGCGCGAAGGCCAGCAGCAGGGCGGCGATGTCGGCGGTGATTGCGCTCGTGGTGAGTCGTTTCACATAGAGCCAGGCAAGCACGATGCCGAGCAGGCCGAGCGCGATCAGAAAAAGTTTCAGCACGAGATAGTTCAGCGGCAGCCCAAGTGCCGCGACCGGCGCGAGCAGCACGGGCATGCCGGGCGGCCAGGTGGTGTGCGGCACGTAGCGGCCGGCATCGAGGCTGCGGGTGTAGCCGAGGCCGTGGGTGAGCGCCTGGCTGAGTGTCAGATAGGCCTCGGAATCGTCGGCATTCAGCGCGAGCAGGTCGGGCCGCGCGTCGGGCCAGGCGAGATAGAGCGCGGCGATGATCAGCAGCGCGAGCAGGCGGGGCCAAACGGTGCGGCGGGCGATCCAATGCATCGCCGCATGCTGCCGGCTTCAGCGGGTGGCGGGAACCCCGTAGCGGTCGGCAAGCTCGCGCAGCGGTGTGACGCGCTGCGCGTAGCGCGAGACCGCGACGCAGAGTGCGAGCAGCACATAGACCGGCCAGGTGAAGCCCTGGGTGAGGAAGGTGCCGGAGACCACGAAGCCGGCGATGCCGGCCAGCACCGCCTGCGCCATGCCAAAGGCCGAGGCGTTGTAGTCGCGCCCCAGCGCGGCCGGGGAGAGCGCCGTCACGCTGCGATGCGCGGTGCGGGCGACCTTGACGATCATCGCGATGAAGATGCCGAACGAGACGAACCCGCCTTCGGCCAGCACCGAGAACCAGGTGCTGTGCACGGCCTTGGCGAAGCCCTCCCACCAGTCGCTGTAGTAATAATAGTTGGCGACATAGTTGTTCAGACCCACACCGGTCAGCGGGCGATGCACCGCCATCGAGATCGCGGCCTCCCAGGCGTGCAGGCGGCCTTCGGAGCTCTCATCGACCAGCCCGGATTCGGCGGCACCGCCGGACTGGCGGCCGCTGATGCCGGCCACCGCGAACAGGCCGAGCAGACCGATCACGCCGACGGCGATCAGCACGGCCTTGGATTTGATCATGCGCACGCCGAACACCGAGAACACCGCGACCATGCCGAGCAGGCCGCCGCGGCTTTGCGTCTGCAGGATCGCCATGGCGATCACCACGATACCGACCATGCCGAGCACGCGGCCGAAGAAGCCGGTTTTCGGTGTCAGCAGCAGGGCGGCGGCGAAG
>CAIVDX010000066.1 GCA_903904805.1 uncultured Rhodospirillales bacterium | reverse complement strand
TCTGCTGATACAGCGTGTGCAGGATGGCGTGGCCGGTGCGGTCGGCGGCGGCGGCGGCGCGCCTCGCCGGGGCCTTGCCGTATTCCACCATGTGGCCGCCGAACGGACGCTGATAGATGCGACCATCCTCCGTGCGGCTGAACGGCACGCCGAAATGTTCCAACTCGTAGACCGCCGGGATTGCCTCGCGGCACATATATTCGATGGCGTCCTGGTCGCCGAGCCAGTCGGACCCCTTCACGGTGTCGTACATGTGCCAGCGCCAGTCATCCGGTCCCATGTTGCCCAATGCCGCGCCAATACCACCCTGGGCGGCGACGGTGTGGCTACGGGTTGGAAACACTTTGGTGATGCAGGCGGTCTTGAGACCGGCCGCTCCCATGCCGAGAGTGGCGCGCAAACCGGCCCCGCCGGCTCCCACCACGACCACGTCATAGGTGTGGTCGATGATTTCGTAGGCGCCCAGCGACGGCTTGGTGACGGCATTCATCGGAGTCGGTTCCTTATCGCGCGACGGCCAGCTTCAGCGTCGCGACCAGTGCCGCCAAAGCGAGCAAAGCAACGACGCCCTTCATCAGCAACAGCGCCAATACGTGATTGCGCTTAGTGTGGACGTAATCGTCGATCACCACCTGCAGGCCGAGTTGCGTGTGGTGGAACGTCGCCGCGATCAGGGCGGCAAGCAATGTCGCTACCAGCGGGCTGGCGGCCCAGGCCTGCACGGCGGCGCGCGGCAGGCCGGCAAGGCGGATCACCGAGCAAACAAACCACAGCGTCAGCGGCAGCAGCGCGATCGCGGTCACCCGCTGCGCCCACCAATGGCCAACGCCTGATTTGGCCGAGCCCAGCCCCCGGGCGCGGCCAAGCATCGAACGCATGATGACGGGAGAAGCCACTTTGTTGGTCATTCCTGCCACTCCCTACAGCGTCGCCAGCAAAACGACCCACGTCAGCAAGGTCAGCATCACCGTGGCGGCCAGCACTGCCTTGCCTGACGCATGCAATTGCGGCAGGTCGAGCCAGTAGCCGGAATCCCACGCCATGTGACGGATGCCGTTGCAGAAATGATACCATAGCGCCAGGGTCCAGCCGAACATCAGCAGCAGACCGATGGGCGACCCAACCAAGCCGGCGACCGCGCCATAGGCGGCGTTCGAACTCGCCGCGGCTACCAGCCACCACACCAGCAGCAACGTACCGACCGACAGCCCGACGCCGGTGATGCGGTGGAAGATCGACATGCCCGTGGTGAGCTGCGGCTTGTAGATCTGCAAATGCGGCGACAATGGCCGCTGGACCGTCTTGCCGGCGCTGTTGCGCCCGGTCATTTGCGTCTCGCCCCGATCGGTCATTGCGGCAAACCCTCTGCCAAGGCTGATTTCATTCCGTGTGTGCAGCCCTTACCCCGGCGCATCAGGCGGGTCAACGCAACTGGCCCATTGGGGGGCACAGCCCGCCGGCCGAACTCACGCGGCTTTGCGGGTCAGCAGCCCCTGGGCCACCAGGGTCTCGGCGATCTGCACCGCGTTCAGCGCCGCGCCCTTGCGCAAATTGTCGGCAACGCACCAGAAAGCCAGACCATTTTCGACCGTTGGGTCTTTGCGGATGCGGCTGACATAGGTGGCGTCTTCGCCCTGGCACTCCAGCGGAGTCATGTAGCCGCCGTCTTCGCGGACATCGAGCACCCGCACGCCCGGCGCGTCGCGAAGGACGGCGCGTGCCTCGGCAACGGTGATCGGTCGCTCGAATTCGACATGCACCGCCTCGGCATGGCCGATGAACACCGGCACCCGCACGCAAGTGGCGAACACCTTGATATCGGGGTCGAGGATCTTGCGGGTTTCCACCACCATCTTCCATTCCTCCTTGGTCGCGCCGTCATCCATGAAACGGTCGATATGGGGAATGCAGTTGAAGGCGATCTGCTTGGTGAATTCCTGCGGCACGATCTGGTCGTGAACCAGGCTGCG
>CAIVDX010000065.1 GCA_903904805.1 uncultured Rhodospirillales bacterium | reverse complement strand
TCAGCGCGCGGCTGCGTGGGCTGCTCACCTTGGGCACCGATCTGCTGGCCGCCCCGGCCGCCGCCGAACCGCTGATCGAGGCGGAGCGGCTGCTCGCCTTGGCCAGCGAGTTCGGCGAGCAGCTGGTGATCTGCGTGCTGGCCCTGCTGCTGCGCCACCCCGTCATGGCGCCCGCCGCACTCGCCGCGTCGGAGACTCTTCAGGCAGCGCCGGCGGTGTTGGCGCACACCATCGCCGCACTATGCGCGCGCAGCCACGATGAGAGCCCCGCGCGCCTGGCCGAAGCTGCACGCGCCCTGGCCTCATTGCGCGGTGCCGCGCCGTCCCGCCCTGGCCTCGCGGACGCCGTCACGGAGATGGCCCGCCATTGCCACGCCAGCCTCCAACGCGCGGCGGCGGATGTCCGCGCGCAGGCCGAAACCGCGCGGGATGACGCCCAGATCGAAGCGCTGGAGGCCACCGCGCGCGACCTCTCGCGCCTTCACCAGGCCGCCAGCCATCTCGCCGGCGCCGCCGCCCTGGCGGAGCCGATGGCCAGCATCGCCGCCGCCGCGGATCTGCTGCCCCGGCCAGATGCCATCCGCCTGCTTGAAATCATCGCCGGCCCGGATGCCGCCCTGGCGCTGGCCAGATCTCCACCGCGCTGACCCCTCCGGGCGCGGGATTGGCGACCACCCCCATCGGCGATATCCTCGTTCCAGCGCAACCCGGTGAGCAACATGCCCCATCCCTCCATCCAACTTGGCGAGTATCTCATCCGCCCGGTCAGCGACGGTGATCTCACCACCAACGTCGAATTCGTCCTCGGCATCGATCGCCCCGTCGCGCAGGGTCTCGCCGGCACCGATGACAGTGGCAAGATCATCATCCCCGTCACCAGCTTTCTGATCAGCGGGGCAGGGGACTCACTGGTGCTGGTCGATGCCGGCTCGGGCACGCAGATGCAGCCCACGCTCGGCCGTCTGCCCGCCAATCTGCGCGCGCTGGGCGTCGACCCCGCCACCATCACCCATGTGGTGCTGACCCACATCCACCCCGACCATGCCAACGGCCTGATCGACGACGACGGCGCGGCAAACTTCCCCAACGCGGCCCTGGTGGTCGCCGCCGAGGAGGCGAATTTCTGGATGGCGCCCGCTGCCGCCGCCGAAAGCCCGGCCCTGGCCCGCCAGCGCGCCCGCAACGCCCTCAACCTCGCCCCCTATCTGGATCGCCTCCACATCGTGAAAAACGGCGAGAGCCTGCTGGGCCTCACCGCCATGGTCACCCCCGGCCACACGCCCGGCCACACCTGCTGGCGGCTCGACGCGGCCAACCAATCATTGCTGGCCTGGGGCGACATCGTGCACATCGCCGCGATTCAGATCCCCCGGCCCGACGCCGGCGTGTTCTACGACATGGACCTCGACGCCGCCCGCGCCTCCCGCGCCCGCATCCTCGACATGGCGGCGCGCGATCGCCTTCTGATTGCCGGGGCGCATGTGACGGCGCCAGGGGTCGGGCACGTCGTTCGGCATGGCGAGGGCTATGTCTACGAGCCGCAGATATAGAAAGTCCAAGCCAAGAACATCCTTTTTGAAAAAGGAAGCAAACAGCCTTTGGCTGTCTGGGCCGGGGATCGCCGGATAGGCCGCTCAACTTTTGGTTGCCAAGCGGTGGGCAAGCTTATCAGATAGTGCCATGCGGGCCCTCATCCTCCTTCTGGCGCTGCTCAACGCGGCCCATGCCGACGAGTTGAAGATCGCCACCTGGAACCTCAACTGGTTCACCCTCCGCCCCACCGGCGATCCCGCCCTGCCGGCCAACGTGCATCGGCGCGATCCCGCCTCCTTCCATCGCCTGCGCGACTACGCCGCCGCGCTGAAGGCGGACATCATCGCGCTGGAGGAGGTCGATGGGCCTGACATGGCGGGCTGGCTCTTCCCGGGCTACGCGGTGCATTTCACCGCCGACGACGTGGTCCAGCGCGTCGGGTTTGCCATCCGGCCGGGCCTGTCCGCCCGCGCCATGCCCGACCTCACCGCGCTTGACGTCGCCCCGCCCGGCCACCACCACCTGCGCAGCGGCGCCGACATCGCGCTCGACACGCCGGCCGGCCCGCTGCGCCTGCTTGCCATCCACCTGAAAACCGGCTGCCAGCGCGCCACCATTGCCCGTTCGTCCAGTCAGCCCTGCCACGAATTGCGCGACCAGATCCCCGCCCTGCAAGGCTGGATCGCCGCCCGCGCCCGCGACGGCAGCCCGTTCCTGATCCTCGGCGACTTCAACCGCGTGTTCGACCGGCCGGAGGAAATGTTCGACGCGCTGAACCGGATCACCCCGCTCAGCCTGGCCACTGCCGGCCACAATGATCCATGCTGGGGCGGCTCCAGCTTCATCGACCATATTCTCGCCGGCGGCACCGCCCGGGGCTGGCTGCAGCCCGACACGCTGCGCGTCATGGTCTACAAGGAAACCGACCCCGCGATGGCCGAGCAGCTGTCAGACCACTGCGCCGTCTCCGTCCGCATCCGCCTGCCCTGATGGGACCTGCTCACCCAGCAGCAGCGCGGCCACCAGCACCAGCTCGATCACCAGCGCCAGCCGGGGCGCCTCCAGCACGGCGTCGAACAGGAAATTCACCGCCATCGCCGCGATCGCACCGGCAATCGCCGCCCCCCCCCAAGCCAGCCCCCGCCCGGCCACCCGCCACTCCCCGCGCAGCGCCAGCCCGACCAGCCGAACCCAGCCGGCCAGACCAAGCAGCACGGTATCG
>CAIVDX010000064.1 GCA_903904805.1 uncultured Rhodospirillales bacterium | reverse complement strand
CTTCCACCTGATGTCCTACCCGGGCCTGCCGGATGATTTCCGCGAGAAGCATCGCTCGGTGTGGGTGGATGTGCCCTCCTCGCTGTACGACCCGAAGGTCGGGGCGATGGCCTACAACGACTATCTCGACCTGCTCGAGGAGGCCGACCGGCTGGGCTTTGACGGCATCTGCGTCAATGAGCATCACTCGAACGCCTATGGGCTGATGCCCTCGCCGAACCTGATGGCGGCCGCGCTGGCGCGGCGCACCAGGAACGCGGCGATCGTGGTGATGGGCAATTCGGTGGCGCTGTATAATCCGCCGATCCGCATCGCCGAGGAATTCGCCATGCTGGACGGGCTGTCCGATGGCCGGCTGATCGGCGGCTTTCCGGTCGGCACCCCGCAGGACACCGCCTTCGCCTATGGCGAGAATCCCGCCACCCTGCGCGAAAAATATCGCGAGGGCGTGGAGCTGATCCTGCGTGCCTGGTCGGAAAAGGATGTGTTCAGCTTCAACGGCAAATACACCCAGCTGCGCTACGTGAATTGCTGGCCGCGCCCGATGCAGACCCCGCGCCCGCCGATCTGGGTGCCGGGCGGCGCCTCGGTGGAAACCTGGGACTGGTGTCTGGACAAGGACTTCCTCTACGCGAACCTCAGCTATTTCGGCTACCTCGAAGCCCAGAAGATCATGGACGGCTTCTGGGAGAACGTGGCCAAGCGCAACATCGACGCGAACCCCTATCGCGCCGGCTTCCTGCAGTTCATCGGTGTGGCGGACAGCGACGCCGAGGCCGAGCGGCTCTATTGGCCGCATGTGCAGTATTTCTGGCAGCGCTGCCTGCACACCTATGCCGGCTGGGTCAGCCCGCCGGGCTACACCTCGGTGCCGACCATGCGCGCGGGCATCAAGTCGCAGATCGCGCGCATCGTGCGGCGCGCGGGTGCCCGGGCCGATCTGTCGAAGCTGACCTGGGGCGACTTCATCGAGCGCGGCTATATCGTGGCCGGCAGCGCGGACACGGTGGCGCAGCGGCTGGGCGATCTGGCCGACACGCTGAAGGTGGGCCATCTGATGGTGCTGCCGCAGTTCGGCGACATGCCGCGCGCGAAGGCGTTCGAGAATATCGGCCGCTTCGCGCGCGATGTGGCACCGCAGCTGCGCGGCCGTTATGGCGAGTGGGAAGACCGCTGGTATCCGCAGGGCATGGAGGTCAACCATGCTGCGGCGTGAGACCGTCAAGGCCGCGGGGCTGAACTGGCAGATTCTGCGCGGCGGCGCCGGCCGGCCGATCATCGTGCTGCACGGGCTGACCGGGGCGGAGGAGAATGATCCGTTCCTGACCGCTCTGGCCAAGCGCGGCGAGGTGTTCGCGCCGATCATGCCGGGCTTCGCCGACCTGTCGGAGCTTGATGAGCTCGACGATATTCACGATCTGGCGCTGGCCTATGACGATCTGCTGGTGGCGATCGGCAAGCCCGGCGCGCTGCTGGTGGGTCACAGCTTCGGCGGCATGGTGGCAGCCGAGGTGCTCGCCCACGTGCCCGGTCGCGCGGCGCGCCTGGCGCTGATCGCGCCGTTGGGGCTGTGGGACGATGAGCGCCCGGTGGCTGATCTGTTCGCGCTGCCCGGCGCGGCGCTCGGCGATGCGATGTGGGCCGACGCGGATGCGCGCGGCGCGTGGGACGACGCGCATCTGGTGCCCGAGGAGCAGCCGGCCGCGGGTGAGGCGATGATCTCGGCGGCGCAGGCCAACACGTCGGTGGCGAAATATGTCTGGCCGATCCCCGACAAGGGTCTGCGCAAGCGGCTGCGCCGGATCGGCTGCCCCACGCTGCTGATGTGGGGCACCGCCGACCGGGTGGTGCCGGCGAGCTATGCCGATCTGTTCGCCCGGCGGCTGGCGGATTCGCGCCAGTCGATCTTCGCCGGCGCGGGCCACATGCTGCCCTATGAGCAGACCGAGGCGGTGGTCGAGGCGCTGGCCGGGTTCGCCGGTTGACCCAGAACAAGGCGGGCTGATCCGGCCCGCCGCACTCTGCCCACTCCGGCGGGATTGCCGGTTTGGAGGGTGATATGGTTGCCTATTCGCAGTTGTGGGTCGTGGTCGCCGACGGGGAGCATGCGCGCATCGTGGTGCGCCAGCCGCATGAGCGGGTTCTGCATACCCAGAAGGTGCTGACCTCGGCGGATGCCGGGGTGAGCGCGCATGAGATGGGCGCGGATCGGCCCGGGCGGGTGCATGAGAGCCTGGGCTCCAGCCGCCATGCGATCGCGCCGCGGCACGACCCGCATGAGGCCGCCAAGGTGCGCTTCATCGACGCGCTCGCCGATGAGATCAATCGCGCCTCGGCCGACGAGCGGTTCGCGCATCTGGTGCTGGTCTGTTCCAGCCGGTTGATGGGCGAGCTGCATGGCGCGCTCGACGCCGCGACGCGGACGAAAGTCGTCGGCACGCTCGGCAAGGACCTGACCAAGGTGGGCGATCACGAGCTGGTCCCGCATCTGCGGGAATGGCTGTGATCGCCCGTCTCGTCAGAGGCTGACGCCGCGGCGCTTCAGCAGCAGGGCGGCACCGCCGAGCAGCGCCAGCAGACCGGTGGCCGTGGAGCCCATCGGCGGCATCGGTGCCGGGCTCGCGGCCGACGCGCTGGCGAGGGTGGCGCCGCCGCTGGTGACGTTGGCGAAACCGCCGCCGACCCAGGCGCCGGAATTCTGCGCCACCAGGGTGAGCTGGCCGCCGACGCCGCCGGCGGTGAGGTAGGAGCCGAAGCTCAGCGACACCGCGTCGTTGTTCTGCGGGTTGTTCAGGATCAGGCCGGAGGCGGTGCTGCCGCGGATCTGGTCGACCGAGGTGTAGGCATCGAGCGTGCGGCCCTCGCTGTCGCGCACATAAAGCGAGACACCGTCGGCGGTCTGGGTCTGGGTGTTGAACTGGAACGAGCCGGTGATGCGGTCGCCGTTGCCCAGCGCGGCATCCATGTTGAAGGTCCGCTCCGGGCTGAAGCTGCTCTGGGTGTCGCCCGTATAGCTGTAGCCCTTGTCACCGCCGTCGCCGCCATCGCCGCCATCATCGGCCTTGGCGTGGACGGAGGTGAGGGTGAGCGCGAGGGTGAGCGCGACCGCGAGGGCGCGGCGGGTCGAGGGCGCCGCGCGCGGGCGGCCTGGGGGGGCAAGGCTGGTCATGGCTGGTCTCCTGGTTTGGGGTGCAACATGTGGTCGGATCACGCGTCGCACTCTGCGAGGCGGGATGGGCGGCGAACGGCACGGCGAAACCGCCCGGCGGCGGCTCCCAGCACGGCCAGCGCCAGCAGCGCGGCTGTCCGTGGTTCGGGGATCGGGGATCGGGCTCGGCTGGGCCGCGCCTGGCGGCGACAGGGTCAGCCCGGTGCTGACGCTGCCGCTCACCACGCCCGCGAACTGGGTGCCGAGCCAGACACCCGAGAAGGCGGGCGAGAGGGCGATGGTTGGCGCGGAGCCAAGATAATTGCTGAATGTCAGCGATGCGGCATCGCCATTGTTGGGATCGTTCAAGATCAGGCCTGAGACGTTGCTTCCGATGATCTCGTTGCTTGAGGAGAACGCCTCGATCCTGACATCGGCTGGATTGGTCACCACCAGCGACACCGCGGTCGCCGCGCCATTGCTGAAGACAAAACTGCCGGACAGCAGGTCGCCGTTGGAGAGTGAGGCGGTGAGGGTGAAGCTCTGCCCGGACGGTGGCGGCACCGGCGTCGCGCGCACCGATGCCGGCAGCAGACCGAGCAGCACCGCGGCCAGCACACCCCGCGCGCGCCGCCATGGGCAACAATGCGGCTGGCTATTTGCGACTCGGTCAGACATCGGGGCGGCTCCTCAGTGCGTTGGAGGGCCTTGGCGCATGCCGCGTGCCAGCTGGCCGACTTTGCCAGATCACTGTGATTTCAATGACTTGGCTTCCTGCCCGCGGCCACGCTCCCGCGCGCCCCTCGCAAATTGCGACGCGCCCGCGGGAGGCGATTATTTTTGCGCGCCCGGTGAATAAACCTGGCCCCCGGCTGGTTGTGTCAGCAGAGGCAGCACTCACAGGGGATCGACATGGCACAGTCCAACGGCATCGACGCGCGGCGCGGGTTTCTCAAATGCATGGTCTGGGCGGGCACCGGCGTGGTCTGGACTTTGTCCGGCGGGGTGCCGACCTCGCGGCTGATCGGCAGCGCACAGGCGGCCGAGCCATCAGGTGATCTGACCTTCATGCAGATCTCCGACAGCCATATCGGCTTCAGCGCCGCGCCCAACACCGATGTGGCGGGCACGCTGGGCGAGGCGATCGCCAAGGTAAAAAGCCTGCGCGGCACCGCCGCGATGTTGATCCATACAGGCGATGTCAGCCAACTTTCCAAGCCGGCGCAGTTCGACACCGCCGAGGGCATCATCCAGGGCGCCGGCATGGAGACCCATTACGTGCCCGGTGAGCATGATGTGCTCGATGAGGACGGGAAAGGTTTCTTCGCGCGCTTCACCAAGGGCGGGCTGCAGGGCTATTACAGCTTCGACCAGCAGGGCGTGCATTTCATTGGCCTGAACAATGTGCAGAACCTCAAGGCCGGCGGCCTGGGCAATCTGGGTGCCGAGCAACTTGCCTGGCTGGAAAAGGATCTTGCCGGACGCCCGGCCAGCCAGCCGATCGTGGTGTTCGCGCATATCCCGCTCTGGACGGTGTATCAGGAGTGGGGCTGGGGCACCGCGGATGGCGAGCAGGCGCTCTCATACCTAAAGCGTTTTGGCTCCGTGACAGTGCTGAACGGGCACATCCACCAGATCATGCAGAAGGTGGAGGGGTCGGTCGCATTCCACACTGCTCTGTCAACGGCTTTTCCGCAGCCGGCACCCGGGTCCGCAGCCAGCCCGGGGCCGGTGAAGGATGTGCCGGCCGGGAGGCTCCATGCGCTGCTGGGCGTGACCAAGGTGACCGAAACAAGGGGCAGCGCGGCGCTCGCGATCACCGACACACGGCTTGAGGGGTAGGCGCTTCTTTGTTGAAAAACAGAAGCAAAAGACTTTTGGAATTTTGGGCCGCTCGCGGCCCGCCTGCACGGAACAAATGCCATGAAAAGCATGATTTTGCTGGGGCTTTTGCTTGTCTGCCCATCGGCCAGGGCCGACGAGATGATCGTTCATATCGACAACTTCACCTTCACGCCTGCACGGATCGAGGTGCATCCGGGCGCCACGGTGCGCTGGGACAATCGTGATGACATTCCCCATACGGTGACCGACGCAGCGGCGGAGAAATCATTTCACTCGGCGGCGCTGGATACCGGCGACAGCTTCGCCTTCACCTTCACCACGCCGGGCATCTATCGCTATTTCTGCGCGCTGCACCCGCATATGCAGGGCACCGTGATTGTGAAATAGTTCCGCGCATGAGCGAGGAACAATTCGCCGCTTTGGTGCTGCCGCATCTGGATGCCGCCTTCAATCTGGCGCGCTGGCTGGTGCATGAACGTGCCGCGGCGGAGGACATTGTTCAGGATTCCGTTGAGCGGGCCTTGCAATATTTCACCACCTTCCGCGGCGGTGATGCGCGCGCCTGGCTGCTGCGGATCGTGCGCAACACCGCCTACTCCCACCTCGCCGCCCGAAAGCCAGGACGCACCATGTCCATCGACGACACGCCCATCGCCCAGGATATCCCTGATCCCGCGCCCGGTCCGGAAGCCGCCCTGGCGCATCTGCAGGATCTCTCGCGGCTGGACGCCGCGCTGGCGGCGTTGCCGGCGGAGCTGCGGGAATGCCTGATCCTGTGTGAGCTGGAGCAGCTCTCCTACAAGGAGATCGCGGAGATCACCGAGGTGCCGGTGGGCACGGTGATGTCGCGCCTGTGGCGGGCGCGCCAGGCGCTGCTGCGGCTGGCGCCGGCGGGGAGTGCGGCATGATGCAGCCCGACTGTGGGGATATCCTGTTTCTGCTGCAGGCGGATGTGGACGGGCAGCTGGATGTGGCCGGCACCGCCGCGGTCGCGGCCCATGTCGCGCACTGCCCGGATTGCGCGGCGCGCCAGGCGGCGATGATCGGGCTGAAGGCGCGGCTGCGCGGTGGGCTGTCCTATCATGCGGCACCCGACAGTCTGCGTGCGGCGATCACCGCGCGGGCGGCACCGGCGGTGGGCCATGTGGCAGCACTTCCGCCGCGCCGGAACCGGATCGGCCGGCTCGCGCCCTATGCCGCCTCGATGGCGATCGCGGCGATGCTGATGCTGGCGATCCTGCCTGAGCGTGGCAGTGATCTTCCGGACTCGGTGGTGGCGAGCCATATCCGCGCGCTGCAGCCGGGGCATCTGATGGATGTGGTCTCGACCGACCAGCACACCGTCAAGCCCTGGTTCGATGGCAGGCTGGATTTCGCGCCGCCGGTGAAGGATCTGACCGCCGACGGATTTCCGCTGACCGGGGGGCGGCTGGATTATCTCGCCGGCCGGCCGGTCGCCGCGCTGACCTATGGGCGGGCGCAGCATGTGATCGACCTGTATGTCTGGCCCGGCAATGCGGCGCCGGGGCAGGGCGAGCGCAACGGCTATCATTTTGTGCGCTGGACGCAGGACGGCATGGTGTTCTGGGCGGTTTCGGATGTTGCCCGCGCGGAGCTGGAGAGTTTCGCGGCGCGCTGGAAGGCCGGCGCCTAGGGCTTGTAGGGACCCAGGCTCGCGGCGGCGTTGCGGACCGGGTCGGCGGCGACGATGGCGCTGTCGGGCAGCGGCGTGGTGTAGCTGATGCGGCCGTTCTTCATATAGACCTGCTCCTCGCTGCGGATGTTGGCCATGTAGGGGTCGAGCGCGAGGTTGGGGTCGAAGACCTGGCCGATGCTGGCGTTGACGATGTCGGGCGGGATCTTTGTCGCATCAGACAGGATCCTGGTGATTTCCGGCGACTTCATCTTCGCGCCCTGGGTGTCACGCGAGCCGCGGATCATCGCGCGCAGGAAGGCTTCGGCCACCTTCGGGCGCTCGCGCAGAATCCGGCCGCTGAACAGCACCGCGGTGGACATCTCGCCGGCGGCGGTTTTTTCTTCTGCCGGCAAAACGATGGCGTCGTTCTTCTGGGCGGCATAGGTGCTGAAGGGGGCGGTCACCAAGGCGGCGTCGATGCTTTTGTTGCTCAGCGCGGCGACCATTTCGGGGAAGCCGATGGTGACCTCGTCGATGTCCTTCAGGGTCATGCCGTGTTTGGCGAGAATCACCGAGAGGAAATATTCAACCGGGCCGCCCGGCGTGTTCACCGCCACGCGGCGGCCGCGCAGATCGGCGCCGGTTTTGATGGTGCCGGCATTCACCAGGTCGGTGCGGACCATCAGCGGGGTGGCCGACACATCCGGATTGATGCCGAGCGAGGCGACGATGCGCATGTCGAGCCCGCGATTGGCGGCGTTGAAGAAGCCGGCGGACATCGCCCCCATGGTGCCGTCCAGCTGGCCGGTGGCGAGCGCGCTGACGGCGTCGTTGCTGCCGCGGAAGCCGGAGGTGTCGATGGCGATGTGCTCGGCGGTGAAATAGCCGCGCGCGTCGGCGACGTAGAACGGGGTGTTGGCGAGGCTGGGGACGACGGCGAGGAGGACCTTGTCCGGCTCCTGCGCCTGCGCGCTGCCGAACAGGGCCAGCGTGCAGATGAGCGCGCGCGTGATCGCGGCTGGTGTCATTGATTGTTTCTCCCCGTCGGATTGCTTGCCCGCAGGCTAGGGCATTCCGGCGGAGGGGCAAAGGCGGCTCAGCGCAGGACGGCGTTCAGCGCGATGCGCAGCAGCCCGGCGGCCGCGCCCACCGCCAGCACGCCGCCGGCCCACAGCGCGACGAACCAGAGCAGCTGGCGGGGCGTCACGTCTCGCGCGTCAATGTGCGTGGGTGTGCGCGGTGACTTTGCCGCGGAACACCCAGTAGGCATAGATCGTGTAGGCCAGGATGATCGGCACCAGCACCGCCGCGCCCACCAGCAGGAAGATCTGGCTCTCATAGGGGGCCGCCGCGTCGAAGATGGTGATCGATGGCGGCACCATCAGCGGGAACATGCTGATGCCCAGGCCGGCGAAGCACAGGGCGAACACGCCCAACGCGCACAGGAAGGGCGCGACGTCCGCGCCGCGTGTCAGCCCTCGCCAGCCGCGCCAGGCCAGCAGCAGCACCAGGATCGGCACCGGCGAGGTGAGCGCGATGCCGGGCCAGCCGAACCAGCGGGCGAGGAAGCGCGGATCGAGGAACGGGGTCCAGAGGCTCACCACGCCGATCAGAGCCAGGGTGGCGACGCCGAAGCGGCGCGCGTGGGCGCGGCAGCGTGTCTGCAACGCCCCCTCGGTGCGCCAGACCAGCCAGGTGGCGCCGAGCAGCTGGTAGCCGATCATCAAGGCCACGCCGCAGAGGAGGGTGAAGGGTGTCAGCCAGTCCCACCAGCCGCCGACATAGGCGCGATCCGCCACCTTGATGCCCTGGAGCAGGCCGCCCAAGGCGAGGCCCTGCGACAGGGCGGCGATCGCCGAGCCGGCGGCGAAGGAGACATCCCACCAGCGCCGGCCGCGTCGTGTCAGCGCGCGGAAACGAAACTCGAAGGCCACGCCGCGGAAGATCAGGCCCAGCAGCATCGCGATGATGGTGGGATAGAGCGCCGGCAGGATCGTCGCGTAGGCCAGCGGGAACACCGCCAGCAGGCCACCGCCGCCGAGCACCAGCCAAGTTTCGTTGCCGTCCCACACCGGGGCGATGGTGTTCACCATGATGTCGCGGTCGGTGTCGTCACGCTCCAGCAGGAACAGCATGCCGACGCCGAGATCGAAGCCGTCGAGCACCACATAGGCGAGCACGGCGAAGGCGATCAGGCCGGCCCAGACCAGCGGCAGCCACTGGGTGGCGAGATCGATGCTCATCACTCCGCCGCCATGGCCGGGCCGGGCGTGATGCCGGCCGCGCGCGCCGGCAGATGCGGCGTGGGACCAGGCTCGCCCGAGATCGGCGCCTTGGCCATCAGGCGCAGCATCAGCAGCACACCGGCGCCGAACACGCTGAGATAGACAACGACAAACGCCAGCAGCGAGATCGCCACGCCGGGCGCGCCGATCGGCGACAGGCTCTGCGCGGTGCGCAGCACGCCATAGACCGTGTAGGGCTGGCGCCCCACCTCGGTGGTGACCCAGCCGGCCAGCACGGCGATGATCCCCGCCGGCCCCATCGCCAGGGTTGCCCACAGCATCAGCCGCGTCTGGTAAAGCCGGCGCTTCCAGCGCAGCCACAGGCTGGCCAGCCCGATCAGCGCCATCAGGCTGCCCAGGCCCACCATGATGCGGAACGACCAGAACACGATGGCCACCGGCGGGCGGTCTTGCGGCGCCCATTCCTTCAGGCCGCGCAGCATGCCGTTCCACTCATGCGTGAGGATCAGCGCGGAGAGATGCGGAATTTGGATCTCGTAGTCGATGCGTTCCTGCGCTTCGTTGGGGATGCCGAACAGGATCAGGCCCTTGCCGGCGCCGCTGTCGTAATGGCCCTCCATCGCGGCGATCTTGGCGGGCTGCCACAGCAGCGTGTTCAGCCCGTGCGCGTCGCCCATCAGGATCTGCGCGGGGGCGACGATGGCGGCCATCCACATCGCCATCGAGAACATCATGCGCGAGGCCTGGTTGCGATCGTCGCGCAGCAGCTGCAACGCGCCGGTGCCACCGACCACGAACGCCACCGCGAGGTAGCAGGCGAGCACCATGTGCGGGAAACGGAGGAAAAAGCTGGGGTTGAAGATCACCGACAGCCAGTGCTCCGGCATCATGCGGCCATCCGCGGCGATGCTGTAGCCGGCGGGCGTCTGCATCCAGCTGTTCACCGAGAGAATCCAGAAGGCCGAGACCAGGGTGCCACCGGCGACGATGCAGGTGGCGAGGAAATGCAGCTTCGGGCCGACCTTGCTCATGCCGAACAGCATCACGCCGAGAAATCCGGCCTCGAGGAAAAACGCGGTCAGCACCTCGTAGCCCATCAGGGGGCCGATCACCGGGCCGGCCTTGTCGGCGAAGACGGCCCAGTTGGTGCCGAACTGGTAGGCCATCACCAGGCCGCTCACCACGCCCATGCCAAAGGCCAGCGAGAAGGGCTTCAGCCAATATTGGAAGAGATCAAGAAACACACGGCGTTTTGTGACGAGCCAGAGGCCCTCGAGCACGGCGAGATAGCTGGCCAACCCGATCGACAGGGCCGGGAAGATGATGTGCACCATGACGGTGAACGCGAACTGCATCCGGGCGAGATGAAACGCGTCAAACTCCGGCATTGGCGGGCCTCCCGTAACTGGGGGGATATGGGGATGACGGAGGAGCAGTAACAGGCAAGGCCCGCGGGCTCCGCCGCTGACCTTGCCTTCTGCTTTACTTCACCCAGTCCAGCTCCTCACCCGCCAGCCAGGCCGCGCCGGTGGCGTAGAGGCGTTCGACCTCCGGCCCGGTCAGGCCCGGGCAGTCCATCTTCACCGGGTAGCCGATGCCCGACTGCAGATAGGCCAGATAGCGATAGCCTTCAGGGAAGGTGGCGAGTTTGGCCAGATCGAGGATCGGCCAGGTGCCGGGCATCACCGGGTCCATGCGGTCCTTTTCGTAGATCGGCTGGCGCAGCACGTAGCCCCATTTCATCTTCTTGCCGGGCTCGCCGTTCTTTTTCGGGATGCCGCGCTTTTCGAGGAAATCATACATGCGGCCGGTGCACACCACGTCGACCAGCACGCCTTCGACCAGGGCGCGCTGGCTGATGGTCATTTTGGTCTGCACCACGGCGCGGTTGCCTTCGATCTCGATGGTGGACCCGCCGTAGAAATGGACGATGCGCACGCCATTGTCGAAGCCGGCCTTGGACATGGCGATGAACTCGTCGGCGGTGCCCTGGGTCCAGGTGGCCATCATCACGCCGTCGTCCCACCAGACGGTGCGGAACTTGTCCCACAGGCAGGCGTCGCGCCAGAGGACCCAGTTCTCGACCAGCTCCCTGATCTCAAGTTTGTCGCGCAGCTCGGGGCTCATGCAGGCTCTCCTGGTTCGAAGTTGGGTTGCTCGGCGGCCTCGCCGAAGCCGAGATAGGTGTGCACCACGCGGGGATCATTGACCAGAACCGAGGCCGGGCCGCCCAGCGCCACCACGCCGCCTTCGAGCACATAAGCGCGATCGGCGACGGCCAGGGCGGCCCGCGCATTCTGTTCGACCAGCAGGATCGCCGCGCCCTCGCGCTTGAGCTCGCCGATGATGGTGAAGATTTCGCGAACAATCAGCGGCGCGAGGCCGAGGGAGGGTTCGTCGAGCATCAGCACGCGGGGGCGGCCCATCAGGGCGCGGCCCATCGCGAGCATCTGGCGCTCGCCGCCGGAGAGGGTGCCGGCGCGCTGGGCGCGGCGTTCGGCCAGGCGCGGGAAGCGGGCGAAGACGGAGTCGAGCACGCGGTGGCGCTCGGTGCGGCCTTCCTCGCGCTGGCGCCATGCACCGAGGAGGAGATTGTCGAGCACGGTCATCGAGGCGAACAGCTCGCGCTGTTCCGGCACCAGGCAGAGGCCGGCGCGCACGCGGGCCTCGACGGAGGCGCGGGTGAGGTCCTGGCCGTCCAGCAGCACCTCGCCGGCGGCGGGCACCAGGCCCATGGCGGCGGCGAGCAGGCTGGTCTTGCCGGCGCCGTTCGGGCCGATGACGGTGACGATGCTGCCCGGCGCGAGGGCGACCGAGACGCTGTGCACGGCGCCGATGCCGCCATAGGCGACGGAGATGCGATTGAGGCTGAGGGCGGGGGTGACCGGGGCAGGCGGCAGGGTGCGGGCGTCGTCCGGCAGGTGGGATTGCGGGCTCATGCGGCCCCCAGATAGGCGTCGATGACGGCCGGGTCGGCGCGGATCTGCGCGGGGGTGCCGGTGGCGAGCTGGGTGCCGAAATTCAGCACCAGCAGGCGGTCGGCCAGGCGCATGACGAAGCCCATGTCGTGCTCGACCAGCAGGATGCCGAGGCCCTCGGCGCGCAGGGCGCGCAGCAGCTCGGCCAGGGCGATCTTTTCCTGCAGGCGCAGACCGGCGGCGGGTTCGTCGAGCAGCAGCACCAGCGGGTCGGCGCACAGAGCGCGGGCGATCTCCACCAGGCGCTGGCGGCCGAGCGGCAGGGTGCCGGCGGGGCGGTGGGCGTCGGTGGCGAGGCCGAGGCGGGTGAGCTGGGCCATCGCCTCGGCGCGCAGGCGGGCCTCGTCCGCGCGGTCGAGCCGGAGGAGGCAGGCGAGCGCGCCGGCACGGCCGCGCAGATGGGCGCCGAGGGCCGCGTTGTCGAGCACGCTCATCTCCGGCAGCAGGCGGACATGCTGGAAGGAGCGGGCGAGGCCGAGGCGGGCGGCGCGGCGGGCGCCACCGGTGAGGGGGGTGCCGGCGATCTCCACGCTGCCCGAGCTGGGCCGGGCGGCGCCGCCGAGCATGTTGAAGCTGGTGCTCTTGCCCGCGCCGTTCGGGCCGATCAGCCCCACGATCTCGCCGTGATGGACGATCAGCGAGACGTCATTCACCGCGACCAGGCCGCCGAAGCGCTGGGTGAGGTGGTCGGCGCGCAGCACGACCGTGCCGGAGGCCGGGCGCGGGCGGGTGGGCAGGGCGGCGGCGGG
>CAIVDX010000063.1 GCA_903904805.1 uncultured Rhodospirillales bacterium | reverse complement strand
GTCGGCGACCGGCTCGATATTGACGACGATGGGCCCGTCGGCCTGAATGCCGTTGCAATCGATCAGCGCCACGAGGCCATCGAGGCCGAAATGGCCGCCCGCCATCGCGGCTTCCCAAGTCGAGCCTTCCTCCATCTCGCCATCCGACAGTTCGACGAAAACGCGGGCTGCCGAGTTCGACAGGCGTAGGCCAAGCGCTTGCCCGACGGCCTGGCCGAGGCCGTGGCCGAGTGAGCCGCCGATCAGTTCGACGCCGGGCGTGGTGTCGAGCGTCGACATTTCGAGGCGGCTGCCATCGGCGCCGTAGGTGGAAAGCTCGCTGACGGGGATGATGCCGGCTTCGGCGAGCGCCGCCCATAGGCCGATGGAATAGTGGCCGGTCGAGAGCAGGAAGCGGTCGCGCTCGGGCCAGCGCACATCCTGCGGATCGTAGCGCAGTTCGTGGAAATAGAGGGCGGCGAGCACATCGGCGATGCCGAGGCCCTGGCCGATATAGCCGGCGCCCTGACCGCTCGCCATGGTGAGCATGTGGCGGCGGAGGTTGGTGGCGCGGCGTTTCAGCGCCGCGATATCGGGCGAGTCCGGAGGGGCGTTGCGGAGCATGTGGCGATCCCTGTGCATGCCGCCGGACAGACGCCCGCGGCAATCTGCCTAGGGTACTTGTTACCGGTATCATTTTGCGTTTGTCAACGGCCCAAGTTTGCCGTGATGATGGCTTTACAGCTTGGGGTGTACCGGTACCATAGCGGTAAAAACGGGGAGGCAAACGTGCGGATCACCAAAATCGAGACGGTCTGGTTCGAGGCGCAGCCGGCCGTGGTTTGGGCACAACAGAACCCCAAGGCCCGGCAGGCGCTGCCGAATAATCTCTGGGTCCGCATCCACACAGATACCGGCGTCATCGGGGTAGGCGAGACCTATTATCTGCCGCGCGCTGTCGCGGCGATCATCCACGACATTTATGCGCCGCTGCTGATCGGCCGCGATCCACGCGACATCGAGAACCATTGGCAGAACATGTTTGCGCTGGCCAGTTTCTGCGGCGTGATGGGCGCTGAAATGCGGGCGCTATCGGCGCTGGATGTGGCGCTATGGGACCTTGTTGGGCAGATCGCGGGGCTGCCGATCTACATGCTGCTCGGTGGCCGCAGCCGCGACAGCATCCGGCTTTACAATACCTGCGTCGGCTCTGGCCGATATCCGGACCTCGATGCCTGGCTTAACGGCAAGGCCGGTGAGTTGGCGCAGGATCTGCTGCGGCAGGGCATCACGGCGATGAAAATCTGGCCGTTCGACCAGTTCGGGCCGGGTATCGCCGGACCCGAAAACGAGCGCGGCCAGACGCTGGTCTGGGGGGCAGTGACGGCGGCGGGCAATCGGGGCCTCGGCATCTCGAACGATGACCTCAAGGCTGGCATTGCCATCGTCGCCGATATTCGCCGCGCCGTCGGCGACAGGATGCAGATTGCCATCGAGGGCCATTGCCGCTGGGATTTGCCGTCATCAGTCAAAATTGCCAAGGCGCTGGAGCCCTATGACATCATGTGGCTCGAGGAGATCATGCCGGCGGACAATGTCGATGCCTTCGTCCGGCTGAAGGCGGAGACCAGCGTGCCGATCTGCCAGAGCGAGCGGGTTTTCACCCGCTTCGGATTCCGTCCGTGGATCGAAAAGGCCGCCACCGACATCGTCATGATGGACCTGTCGTGGGGCGGCGGCCTGAC
>CAIVDX010000062.1 GCA_903904805.1 uncultured Rhodospirillales bacterium | reverse complement strand
GTTTTTTTGGTTCTTTTTTTCAAAAAAGAACGCGCTTGCTTGCCTAAACCGGAACAGGAATATTCATCTCCTCCCGATAGGTCTCGCCGACATAGTCGTGATGAAAGACCCCTCGGGACTGCAGGATCGGCACCACCTGATCGACAAAGTCGCGCAGCCCGTCGGGCAGCACGTCGATCATCAGGTTGAAGCCGTCCACCGCGCTGTCGCGGTACCAGTCCTCGATGAAATCCGCGACCTGTTCGGGCGTGCCGACCACTTGCGGGTGGCCGCCCCCATTTTGATAGAGGATCTCGCGCACTGTAAGATTCTCGTCCTTGGCGAGCGCGATGGCGGCGGCGCGGAAGCCTTGCGAGCCCCGGAAGTCGGGGTTGGCGTCGATGAGGTCGAAGGGCAGGGGCTTGTCGAGGTCGAGGGCGCTGACCGGCACGCCGACGCGGAGCGCGAGCTTGCGCAGTTCGGCGTCGCCGCCGAGGGAATCGAGTTCCTCCTTGCGGCGGCGGGCTTCGGCGACGGTGCCGCCGAGGATGGGCAGGAAGCCAGGAGTGATCTTCACATGGTCCGGGTCGCGGCCGAATTTCGCGGCGCGGGCGCGGATGTCGTTGCGGAAGGCGGTGGCCTCGTCCTTGCGGTTCTGGGCGACGAATACCGCATCGGCGAAGCGGCCGGCGAGGTCGCGACCCTGCTCGGAGGAGCCGGCCTGGTAGAGCAGCGGGCGGCCCTGGCGGGTGCGCGGCAGGGTGAGCGGGCCGCGTACGGAATAATGCTTGCCCTCATGGTCGAGCCGGTGGACGCGGCTGGCATCGGCGAACAGGCCGGAGGCCTTGTCGCCGACGAGGGCGCCGGGTTCCCAGCTTTCCCAGAGTTTGATGACGATCTCAACGAACTCTTCCGCGCGCTCGTAGCGCTCGGTGGGTGGGGGCAGGCGGGCGCCGCCGAAATTCGCCGCCACGTCGGGCACGAAGGTGGTGACGATGTTCCAGCTGGCGCGGCCGCGGCTGAGCTGGTCGCGCGAGGCGATGCGGCGGGCGAGGTTGTAGGGCTCGTTGTAGGTGGTGGAGGCGGTGGCGACGAGGCCGACATGTTTGGTGACGGCGGCGATGGCGGTGAGGGCGACGGTGGGGTCGAGCGCGCCGAGATTGGGGCGTTCGAAATTCTCCTCGGCGCAGGCGAGCGTGTCGGCGAGGAAGACGGCGTGCAGCTTGCCGCGTTCGGCCTGGCGGCCGAGTTCCTGGTAGAATTCGATGTCGGCGAAGGTGGCGGCGTCGTCGCCCCGATAGCGCCAGGCGCCGATATGCATGCCGACGCCGAGGACGGCGACGTTGAGGATCAGGCCGGGCGCTCCGCCAGGACCGCGGTGGGCAGCGTAATCAGCCATCGTATGGCCTCCCTATTCCACGACAAAGTTCGGTATAACCGTCTCTATCACTTTTTATATACGCACAAACCGGTGTGCGTTACGCAATTCACGTCAGGCAGTCATGCTTTCGCGGATTTGGGTCGCGTCGGCGGTGGGGTCTTGGGTCGGAAACGGCACCATTGCGTGGCGGGGCAGCGCCAGCATTCCGGCGTGCGCGCCTTGCAGATGTAGCGTCCGTGCAGAATGAGCCAGTGGTGGGAGTGGCGCAACAGGTCTGGCGGGATGCGTTTGACCAGGCCGTCTTCCACCATGCGGACATTCTTGCCCGGGGCGATGCCGGTGCGGTTGCCGAGGCGGAAGATGTGGGTGTCGACCGCCATGGTGGGGTGGCCGAAGGCGACGTTGAGGACGACGTTGGCGGTTTTGCGGCCGACGCCGGGCAGGGCCTCCAGCGCCTCACGCGTGCCGGGCACCTCGCCATTGTGATGTTCGACCAGCTGCTGGGCGAGGGCGGCGAGGTTGCGGGCCTTGGCCTGCCAGAGGCCGATGGTCTTGATCATCGTGCCGATGCCCTCGGCACCCAGGGCGGCCATGGTGGCGGGGGTTGGGGCCTTGGCAAACAGGGCGGGTGTCACCTTGTTTACCGCGGCATCGGTGGTTTGCGCTGACATGACGACGGCGCAGAGCAGGGAGAAATGGTCGGTGTAGAGGAGTTCGGTCTCGGGCTCGGGGTTCGATTGGGCGATGGCCTCGAGGAAGGGGCGGATGTCGGCCTGGCGCATGCGGGGCGAGGGTTTGGGCTCGGCCGGGGCGGTTGGTGTGGCTTTTGGCATAGGTGTTCAATGGCGTTGGTTGGGGAAGTCGGCAAGGCATGAGCGCGGTGATGTTTCAGGCGGTGGTGGTGCCGCATCGTAGCCTGTCGCCGCTTGGGCTGAAGATTCTGCTGGGCTGCATCGCGGGGGCGGTGAGCGTGACGGCGAGCGTGTTTGTCTGGCTGGGGGCCTGGCCGGTGGTGGGGTTCTCCGGGCTGGAGGTGGGGCTGGCGGCGCTGCTGCTGCGGATCAATGCGCGGGCGGTGCGGTCGAGCGAGATGCTGGTGCTCACCGGGGAGGCGCTGGTGATCACGCGCACCGATGTGCAGGGGCGGAAGACGGAGGTTCGGCTGGAGCCGACCTGGCTGCGGGTGCAACTGGAGGATCGGCCTGGGCGGGTGCCGCGGCTCAGTCTGCGCAGCTTCGGGCGGGAGACGGAGATTGCCGCGCAGTTGGGTGAGGAGCCGAAGCGGGATCTGGCGCGGGCGCTGGAGGAGGCGCTGGCGGGCTCGCGGAGCCCGCGATTCGACACTCCGCAGCTGGCGGATTGATCACGAAAACATGATCCGATATATCTTGTTGTCGAGCGTGTTCAGATATATCTAACCGATATGTCGAAACATAGGAGACACGACAATGAGACATCATAATCATGGTGGAGAGGGTCGCGGCGGTCGCTGCGATGGGGAGGGATTTCGCGCCCGGTTCATGCATGGCTTTGGCCGGCACGGCATGGGGCGCGGCGGCGGGATGCGCGGGCCGCGGATCTTTGACAGCGGCGATCTGCGGCTGGTGATCCTGGCGCTGATCGCCGAAAAGCCGCGGCATGGCTACGAGCTGATCAAGGCGATCGAGGAGCGGCTGGGCGGGGCGTATGCGCCGAGTCCGGGCGTGGTCTATCCGACGCTGACGTTGCTGGAGGATATGGGGTTCGCCACGGTGGCGGCCGAGGCGGGCGGCAAGAAGCTCTATTCCATCACGCCGGAGGGCAGCGCGCATCTGGTGGAGAACCAGCAGATGGTCGATGGGCTGCTGAAGCGGATGGAGGAGGCCGCGGCGGCGCAAGGCGGGTCGAAGCCGCAGCTGATGCGGGCGATGATGAATCTGCGCCTGGCGTTGCGTCTGCGGATGTCGCGGGGGTCGATGAGCGAGGAGCAGCTGCGGGCGGTGGTGGCGGCGATCGACGCGGCGGCGGTGGCGGTGGAGCGCGCCTAGTCTCAGCCCATCCGCGTGCCCATCTGTTGCAGGCAACAGGAGGGTGCGCGGATGGCGGGCGAGGCGGTGCGGATCGAGCATGATTCGCTGGGCGAGGTCGCGGTGCCGGCGGATCGGTTGTGGGGGGCGCAGACGCAGCGCTCGATTGGGAATTTTCCGATCGGGCGGGAGCGCTTCCGCTGGCCGCGCGGGGTGATCCGCGCCTTTGGTCTGGTGAAGGCCGAGGCGGCGGCGGCGAATGCGGAGCTGGGTGAGCTTGATCCCGCGATCGCCGCGCGCATCGTGCGGGCCGCCGGCGAGGTGGCCGAGGGGCGCTGGGACGCGGAGTTTCCGCTGGTGGTGTTTCAGACCGGCAGCGGCACGCAGAGCAACATGAACGCGAACGAGGTGATCGCCGCGCGGGCGAACCGGATGGCACCTGAGGCGGCGCGGGTGCATCCGAACGATCATGTCAATCGTGGGCAATCCTCCAACGATGCGTTTCCCACCGTAATGCATGTGGCGGTGGTGCAGGAGATCGTCGCGCGCACATTGCCTGCCTTGGCACGGCTGCGCGGTGTGCTGGCGGGCAGGGCCGAGGCGTTGGGTGATGTGGTGATGGTCGGGCGGACGCATCTGCAGGATGCGACGCCGATCACGCTCGGCCAGGTGATCGGCGGCTGGGTGGCGCAGCTGGATGATGCGTCGGTGGTTTTGGAGTCTTCGTTGGCTGGGCTGTATCGTCTGGCGATGGGGGGCACCGCGGTGGGCACCGGGTTGAATGCG
>CAIVDX010000061.1 GCA_903904805.1 uncultured Rhodospirillales bacterium | reverse complement strand
GGCGATCGCGCGCAAGCTGAGCGCGACGTCCGATCTGCTGGCGGAGACTTTCAAGGTTGGCGCGCTGGCCGACGCTGGGCTGGGGTATGAGCAGCTGCACCCGGCGTTGCCCGGGCTGATCTATTGCTCGATCACCGGGTTCGGGCAGACCGGGCCGTATGCGCCGCGGCCTGGCTATGACGCGCTGATCCAGGGGATGGGCGGGGTGATGAGCCTGACCGGCGATCCGCAGGGGATGCCGCAGAAGGTGGGGGTGTCGATTGCCGATCTGTTCGCCGGGCTGTATGGCTGCATCGGCATTCTGGCGGCGTTGCGCCATCGCGAGGCGACCGGGATGGGGCAGCAGGTGGATATCGGCATGCTCGATACCTCGATCGCCTGGCTGGCCAACCAGGGGATGAATTATCTGGCGACCGGGCAGAATCCGCCGCGGCTGGGCAATGATCATCCCAACATCGTGCCCTATCAGGTGTTCGCGACGGCGGACGGGCATATCGTGCTGTCGATCGGCAATGATCCGACCTTCGCGCGGTTCTGCGCGACGTTCGGCCATGCGCATCTGCTGGAGGATGAGCGGTTCGTGACCAACGGGGCGCGGCTGGCGAACCGGGCGCTGGTGACGGAGACCTTCGCGGCGATCATGGCGCAGCAGACGACCGGCTGGTGGATCGAGCGGCTGGAGGCGGCGAGCATTGGCTGCGGGCCGATCAACACGGTGGCGCAGGCGTTCAACGATCCGCAGGCGGTGGCGCGTGGGGTGGTGGTTGAGATGACGCGGCCGGATGGCAGCCCGGTGAAGGTGGTGGCCAATCCGGTGCGGCTGTCGGAGACGCCGCCGAGTTATCGGATCGCGCCGCCGACGCTGGGTCAGCATACCGACGAGGTGTTGGACGGTTTGGGGATGAGTGCGGCTGAGATCGCGGCGCTGCGGGCGGATGGCATCGTGTGATGGAGCCGGGCAGGGTCACGATCCCGTATCTGCTGGACGGGGCGTTCTATGGGATGGCCGTTCATACATGGGGTGATCCGGGCGCGCCGCCGGTGGTGTGCGTGCATGGGCTGACGCGATCGGGGCGGGATTTCGACGCGTTGGCGCAGGGTCTGTCGGGCGATCATTTTGTGCTGTGTCCGGACCTGCCGGGGCGGGGGGCGTCGGACTGGTTGGCGCGCGGCGCGCAGTATCAGCCGCTGAGCTATGTGCAGGCGCTCTCACATCTGCTGGCCTGGGTGGGGCGGCCGGTGGGTTGGGTGGGGACGTCGCTGGGCGGGATCTGCGGGATGCTGCTGGCGGCGGCGGCGCGGGCGCCGATTGCGCGGATGGTGCTGAACGATATCGGGCCGGAGGTGCCGGCCGAGGCGTTGCGGCGCATCCAGGCCTATATGGTGATGGAGTTCAGCTTCCCGGATCTGGCGACCCTTGAGCAGCATTTGCGGGTGATCCATCGGCCGTTCGGCGCGCTGTCCGACGCGCAGTGGCACCATCTGGCGCTGCACTCCTCGCGCGCGCTGCCGGAGGGGGGCGTGGCGCTGCATTATGATCCGGCGATGGCCGAGCCGTATCGCGGGGCGCCGATGGAGGCGCTGGATCTGTGGGCGGTGTGGGCGGCTATCAATCGGGAGAGGCTGCCGATCCTGGCGGTGCGGGGGGAGGAGAGCGACATTCTGCCGCCTTCGGTGTTCGACCGGATGGTGGCGGACGGTGCGACGCCGCTGGTGGTGGCGGGGGCGGGGCATGCGCCGGCGCTGATGGATGCCGAGTCGATCGCGGCGATTCGCGGCTTTCTGGCCTGAGGGTGCAACCTGGTCGGGAGAAACACTGTCATCGTGGGATGGCGCGGGTGCGGCGGCGCTCAATCTTGTGAAATCTATTTACCAATTCTGACAGAAACGTTATCTGAGGTGCGGATCGCACCCATCCCGCGGCGCGGATTTTCAGGGCGAGAATGGCACCGAGCAACCTTCCTCCCGATCAGGCACGGCACGCCGGTTTGGCCAACCGGACGCCCGCGCGCGTGCGCGCCGAAGAGGCGTCAAAGATGCGGGGGGACAGCAAGAACCGCAACCTGGCCGGCATCATCGAGGAGAAGGCGCAGTCGCGGAAGGAGCGGCTGGAGGCGCGGCTGCGTGAGGCCGAGGAGGCGCTGGATCAGGACCCCAATGCGAGCGTGAGCGCACGGTTGCGGGCCTCGATGCCGCTGATCGCCTCGATGGTCGGGGTGCTCGTGCTGGTTGGTTTTGTCGCCTTCGATCTGTTTCGCCAGACCTCGCCGAGCTTCGTGCTGGTGCCGGGCACGGCGCTCAATCCGACGGTGTTCGGGGCACGGCTGATCAATCGCGGGTCGTTGTGGAATTTCCAGGATGTCATCTGGACCTGCCGGGTGGACAAGCTGGGCCTGGCGGATGGCCGGGTGCTGGTCGATCCGCCGACATCGGCGCCGCAGCGCGAGATCGCACTGGTGGGGCCGGGGACCGCGGCGAACCTGCCCTGCACGGTGAACGCGCAGCTGGACGGGGTGTTGGTGGCCTCGATGGCGGTCTATTTCCAGGTGACCTACCGCACCAACATTCTGGGGCTGCTGACGCATCAGCAGGTGCTGACCCAGACATTTCTGGTGAAATATTGAGGGAGCGGGGCTTGCCCGCTCCCTGCGTGATCCCGGTTCAGCGTCCCTTGTAGATCGGGAAGCGGGCGCAGAGGTCGAGCACGCGCTTGCCGATCTCCGCCTCCACGGCACCGTTGGAGCCGTCGTTCGAGCGGGACAGGCCCTCGATCACGTCGTCGATCATCTCGCCGATCTGGCGGAATTCGGCGGCGCCGAAGCCGCGGGTGGTGGCGGCGGGCGAGCCGAGGCGGATGCCCGAGGTGATCATCGGCTTTTCCGGGTCGAACGGGATGGCGTTCTTGTTGGCGGTCATGTGCGCGCGCTCGAGGCTTTGCTCGGCGGCGCGGCCGGTGACGCGCTTGGGGCGGAGATCGACGAGCAGCAGGTGGCTGTCGGTGCCGCCGGTGACGATGTTCAGGCCGCGGGCGAGCAGGGTTTCGGCGAGGATGCGGGCGTTCTCCTGCACGGCGCGCTGGTAGGCGAGGAAGTCGGGCTTCAGCGCCTCACCGAAGGCGGCGGCCTTGCCGGCGATGACATGCATCAGCGGGCCGCCCTGCAGGCCGGGGAAGACGGCGGAGTTGATCTTCTTGCCGATGTCGGCGTCGTGGGAGAGGATCATGCCGCCGCGCGGGCCGCGCAGGGTCTTGTGGGTGGTGG
>CAIVDX010000060.1 GCA_903904805.1 uncultured Rhodospirillales bacterium | reverse complement strand
TCTACTACAGCGCCACGGGGCCACAGCGCATTGTTGCCCTCTCCGGTGGCCAATGCGATCCGCGCGATGTGGACAAGCTGCTGGCGAGTCTGGTGCCGTTTCTGGTGGCTGGGCTCAGCGCCGACTGATCAGCGTTTGCGGAACACCACGTCCACCACCGAGGGGATCGTGTCGGGCATCTTTTCCAGCTCGGCTGAGAATTTTCCGAGCAACGACGCGAAGCGATGTTCGTATTGTTCCAGCTGACGATCATAGCAAAAAGCGTCGAACCCGGCTGCGGCGAAAAGGTCCATGCACTCGGCCACGCTGCTACCTGCCTCCTCCAGCGCCGAGGGGGTGATTTCCACCATGATTTCGGCGCCAGATTGCAGTCGCGGCAGCAAGGCGGCAATGCCGCGCAGAACCGACCACTCGCCTCCCTCGACATCGATCTTGATCATCCGTGCGCGCAAAATATCTGCTTCCGGAACAAAAAGCTGCAGCGGTCCCACCTTCACCATGCCCTCGATCACGGTGTCGCGCTCGCCGGCGACGCCGGGCATCAACGTGGACGCGCCGATATTGTCGGATGCCGCCAGGAACAAGGGGAGTGTTGCCTCCTCGTGGTAGATGCCAGCCTCGAACGCCACCACGTTGTCACAGTGGTTCAGCGCCAAATGCTCCTGCAGCGTGCGATGGATCGATGGCGACGGCTCGAACGCGTAAACGCGCCCGGTCGGTCCGACCAGCTTTGAGGCCAGGGTCGTATAGTAGCCGATATTGGCACCGACATCGATGAAGACATCGCCCGGGCGCAGCCAGGCGGTGATGTGCGCGGTGGCGGCCGGCTCCCAAACACCGAAATAGAAGATCATGCGCTGAATGAGGTCTGTGGTGTTCACATGCAGCGTGATGCCGGCCTGGGTGAGCACGTCGAAACTGAGGTCGCGCCAGGTGAGGTAAGGCCGCAGCAGCTTCTCCCACACCATGTTTTTTCCGGCATCGATTGGGAAATGCCGCAGGTAGGCCCGAGCGAAATAGGCGGCGGCTCGTTTGGCGTCCATCAGTTCCTCATCGACCACTTAAGTTTCGCAATAAGGTCTCAATTTGCCGGTCTTGTCGACCACAGTCTCCGGTGGCAGGGTTACCGCCAATAAAAGTCCCAGGAGGAAACGATGAGAATCGCCCAGATTCCGCTCGCCCCAATTCTGCTCGCCGCCGGTATGCTCGCCCCGGTTGCCGCGCTTGCCGCCGACCCGGTGCATGTGAAGGTTGGCGTGATCACCGACATGGCCGGGTCGCTGTCATCGCAAAGCGGCAAGGGGTCGGAAATCGCGGCGCAGATGGCGCGCGAGGATTGCCTCGCCGGGCCGTGCAAGGGCATGACCATCGATGTCATCTCCGCAGATCACCGCAACGATGCGGCACTCGCCACGTCGATCGTGCGCGAATGGATCGACGTGCAGCATGTCGATGCCGTCACCGACATCATCCAGGCCGCGGTGCAGATCGCTGTGCAGCATCTGATGGAGGAGAAGGGCAAGATCGCTCTGTTCCCCGGCGGCACCGCGCGGCTGACCAATGAGGATTGCGCGCCCTCCACCTCGGTGCAGTGGATGTGGGACACCTATGGCCAGGCGCGCGGATTGATCGAGCCGCTTGCCAAGCCGGGCAAGAAGTTCTTTTTCCTCGCGGCTGACTACGCTTTTGGCCACGGCCTGGTGGATGACGGCACCGACATCATGAAGGCCAATGGTGGCACCACCGTGGGCACGGTGTTCCATCCGTTCAACTTCGCCGGTGATTTCTCCACCTTCCTGCTGCAGGGCCAATCCTCGGGTGCGGACTATCTGGTGGTGGGCTCCACCGGCGGCGATCTGGTGAATGTGCTGAAGCAGGCGCATGAGTTCGGCATTCCCCGCGCACCGCAGCAGCTGATCGCGTTCAACCTGACACTGCCGGATGTGGCGGCTCTCGGCCAGGACGTGGCGCAGGGGGTGACCACGCTGGAGAATTTCTACTGGAACATGGACGCCGAGGCACGCACCTGGTCGGAGCGCTTCTTTGCCCGCCATCATGCGATGCCCTCGGCGATCCAGGCGGGCGTGTATTCGGTGACCCTGGCCTATCTCAAGGCCGCTGCTGCCGCCGGCACCAACGACACCAAGGCGGTGATGGCCAAGCTGCACACGCTGCCGATCCAGGACCCGGTGATGCGCCACGCCTCGCTGCGGCCCGACGGGCGGATGGAGCATGACGGTTATCTGTGGAAGGTGAAGGCGCCCTCCCAGAGCAAGATGGCCTATGATTTCTACGAACCGATCGCTACCGTTCCGGCCGACAAGGCCTTCCGCCCCCTCGACCGGTCGCTCTGCCCGAAAGAGAAATGGTGGCATGGCTGACAGCTGACCTGACATCAGGCAGGGCCTCGGCCCTGGCCTGATGGTCGTTCCTCGGTCACCATGGGCGCATGCGCCTGATCCACACCGCAGATTGGCATCTTGGCCACGAGTTGCATGGCTTCGACCGCGAGGCCGAGCATGATGCATTCCTGACCTGGCTGCGTGCCCTGCTGCGCGCGCGGACGGTGGATGCGCTGATTGTTGCCGGCGATATCTATGACAGCGTCAATCCGCCGGTGCCGGTGCAGCGGCGCCTGTTCGCGTTTCTCGCCGGTGCGCTGGCGGAAAATCCCAGCCTATCGATCGTGCTGATCGGTGGCAATCATGATTCCGGCACGCGACTCGAGCTGCCCCAGCCGCTGCTGGACTCCGGTCGCTGCGCGATTATTGGCACCATGCCACGCAGCGGTGGGGCGGCGGCCCCCGAGGCGACCCTGGTTCCCCTGCCCGGAGCGGTTTGCGCGGCCATTCCCTTTCTGCGGCCTGGCGATATTGGCGGCGGTGGCGTTGATGGCGGCGATATCGCGGCAATGTATGCACGCGCGGCGGAGGCTGCCGATCCCTCGCTGCCCCTGATCATGATGGGGCATCTTCATCTTGCCGGAGGTGAGGTCAGCGAACTCAGCGAGCGGCGAATCGTGATGGGGGGTGAGGAGGCCGTTGCGGCCACCGTCTTTCCCGCGCGCGCGCGCTATGTCGCTCTGGGCCATCTGCATCGTCCGCAGCAGATCAGCGGTCCGACACTTATCCGTTACGCAGGTGCTCCATTTCCGCTATCGGCGACCGAGCGCCTCTATCACCACAGTGTGGCGCTGGTGGAGATCGGCAACGGGCCGGCACAGGTGGAGCTGATTGAAATTCCCCGACCGGTGCCATTGCTGCGAGCACCGCCGAGCGGCGCTTTGGAACTGGAGGATCTGGAAGCAGCCTTGCTGGCACTGGAGATTCCCCACAGCCCGCTGGGTGCGCCGTATCTGGAAATCGCCGTGCGTCTGAGCGGGCCCCAGCCTGGCCTGCGTGGCCGGATCGAGACGGCACTGGCTGGCAAAGCAGTGCGTCTGGTGCGGATTGAGCGGGTCGCCGAAGGGCTTGCGGAGGGCATGGTGGGTGTGGCCGGCAGCGGCATTGCGCTTGGCGATCTCACCCCTCCGGACGTGTTCGCGCGTCGGCACCGCGAGCTATATGGCACTGAGCCGGCGGAAGATCTGCTGACCGCATTCCACACGCTCTGGGGAGCGGTGATTTGAGGTTGCTGGCGCTGCGGGGCGAAAATCTCGCGAGCCTTGCTGGGCCCTTCGCGTTGGAGTTCGACCAGGCCCCATTGCGCAGCGCCGGCATTCTCGCCATTGCCGGGCCAACCGGTGCGGGCAAAAGCACCATGCTCGATGCGATTTGCCTGGCGCTGTATGATCGCATCCCCCGTCTGGAGCGTGTCGAATCCGGATCGGGAATCGGTGTTGACGCGCTGGGTGCGAACGACCCGCGCGCGGTGCTGCGGCATGGGGCGGGTGGCGGCTTCGCCGAAGTCGATTTCGTCGGCCAGGATGGCCGGGCCTATCGCGCCCATTGGGAGGTGCGTCGCGCACGCAATCGCGGCAATGGCCGACTGCAGCGGCAAACAATCTCACTGTACGACATCGAATCCAGTGCCGCTTTGGGTGGAACGCGCACCGAGACGCTGGCCGAGATCGAGCACCGGATCGGATTGGATTTCGATCAGTTTTGTCGCGCGGTGCTGCTGGCGCAGGGCGAGTTCGACAATTTCCTGCGCGCCAAGGCGACCGACCGCGCCGCCCTTTTGGAGCGCATCACCGGCACCGAGATCTATTCGCGCATTTCGATCGCGGCGTTCGAACGGGCGCGTGCCGAGCGCGCTGAAATCGTGAAATTGCAGCAGCAGGCGATGCTTTTGGCCATCCTGGACGCCGAGGATCGCGCTGCGTTGGAGGCCGAGCGCGCGCGCGGCGAAGCTGAACGTGAGGCGTTGAATGCCCGCGTTGTCCATCTCACCGCAGTGCTTTCCTGGCACGACCGCACCAACGAGCTTGCCGCCTCGCTCGCGGCAGCACGTCTGGCGGAGACAGACGCGCAGGCTGACCATGACGCCGCCGAGCCGGATCGCGCGGCACTTGCACTGGCGCGAGAGGCGGTCGGGCTGCGTGCGGAGTTGCTTGCGGCGGAGGCCGCCGATCAGGCGCTCGCGCAGGCGATCACCGATCGTCGGGAAGCCGAACTGGCCGCCATCGCCGCCCACGATGCATTGCGGTTGCATGGCGCCGAGCAGGAGGCGGCGAGTGCTGCGTTGGCGAATGTCGAGGCCGCTTATGCGGCCGTTGGTCCTGTTCTCGATCTGGCGCAGGCGTTGGACGCCAGTGTTGTATCGGCCGCCGAGGAACTCGCGCGGCGGACCGTCGAGCGGGCGCAGGCGCGCCGGGCCGAGGAGACTGCGCTGCAGGCCCTGCGGTCGGCTGAGATCGCATGCCAGGCGGCTGGCGCAGCGGTCGCTGAACATGAGGCCTGGCTCACTCAAAATGCTGCCTTCGCGAGATTGGACGGCGTTCTCCCAGGTCTGGAAGACGAGCTTGGGAGACTTGCGCGCGTGAGGTCGTTGCATCACGACGCGCAGACGAAGCTTCGGCAGGCCGGGCGTGGGGCGCCCACCGCCCCGCTCGAGGACCATCCGCTGGACCGCGCGAGTGTGGAGCGTGACCTCGTCGAGATTCAGGCAGGGCAGCTGCATTTGGCGAAAGCCCAGGCCGCCGGACAGATCTTTCTTTCGGAGGTGGCGCGGCGTGCGGGCGCCACGACTCTGCTTTTCCAATACGGGAACGAAATCACAAAATCACGATTGCAGGTGCAGCGTGCAGAGGCTGAACTGCCGGCCGCAGTGGCCCGCGTGGAAGAAGCCGTCCGCACACGTGACCTGGCGGACGCGGCTGCGACCAGAACGGCGGCGGAATTGCGTCTGGCTCTTGTGCCAGGCGCGCCATGCCCGGTGTGCGGCGGCACCGATCATCAGCCTGGAATTATTGAACGACTTCTGCTGGAACGCCAGGAATCTGCACGCGCGCGGGTTGGCGAATTGCAGAGCGTGGTGGACGGATTGCGCACCGCGCTTGCGACCGCGCGAGCGCTTGAGCAGGCGGCGACGCGCGCCGCATATGAGCAGTCGCGCCTGATCACGCTCGCCGACAGCGTGTGTAAGCAGGCGCTCGCCGATTGGCGTTCGGTTGCCAGGTTCATCGATTTGCCGGACCAGCCTGCCGATCTTTCTCAGCTACAGCAGGAAATCGACGGCAGGATTCGATTTCTGTCGCTGACAATTCTGCGCTTTGACGAAGCCGATGCCGCCGCGCGATGCAGCGAGAGCGTTGCGCGGATCGATGTGTCGATCGGTGATATCTGCCCGACCTGGCAGGCCTTGGCTGATCCGTTGGCGATGTTGCGGGCGCAGGCCGCCCTATGGTCGGCCCGGCAGGCGGCGGTGTCGCGGGATCGCGCGACGCTGGCAGAAGCCGAGCTTGCTCTCGCCAGTGAGCGTGCTCGCCTTGAGGCAGCAACCGCAACGCGCGCGCGCGTTGATAGCGCTGCGCATGTCGCCCACGTGGCGCATGACGACCTCGTGACCCGACGCAACGGGTTGCTTGACGGCCAACCTGTTGTTGCTGTCAGGCAGGATTTCGACGATCGGATTGGCCAGGCGCGTGGTGCTGTGCGGCTTGCCGAGGTGGCCAGGGTTGCGGCTGCGCTGCAACGGGCGAAGGCGGACAGCGAGCTCGCCAATGCGGTGCGCAACCATGACCTTGCGCTCGGTGCACGATCGTCCGCCACGAGCAGGCTCGACGCCGCGCTTGCGGCGGCCGGATTGGATCGCGCGACCGCGATGGGCCTTCTCGACCGCGCCGCCGGACTTCCCGCTGAGTCCGCCAGGCTCGAGGCTGTGTCGGCAAGGTTACGAGATGCGATGGCTGTTCGGGCCGAGCGGGCCGCACAGTACGATGCGCATCTGCTTGGTGCGCCGGAGGAAGGTCGGCAGGCTGTGCTGGAGGTTCGGCAAGAGGTGAGTCTGCGCGTCCAGCTTCTTGAGGAAATCATGCGAGCGGCCGACGTCGATCTGCGCAATGACGACCTGCAGCGTGCCGCGCGCGCGCGATTTGAGCACGAGATCGCCGAGCGTCGGGCGAGCGCGGATGTCTGGCTGCGCCTTGACGACCTGATCGGCAGCGCGGATGGCGCGCGCTTTCGTCGCTATGCGCAATCCCTTACGCTTGCGCATCTGGTGTTTCTCGCCAACCGTCATCTTTGGGACCTGCGCCCGCGCTACGAGCTTGAATGCGCTGCCGATGGCGACATGAAACTTGTGGTGCGTGACCGCGATATGGCGGGAGAGATACGAGGGCTGCACAATTTGTCAGGTGGCGAGCGCTTCCTCGTGAGTCTCGCCTTGGCGCTGGCGTTGGCTGGTATGTCCACCGGTGCGGGGCGCCATGTTGAGAGCTTGTTCATTGACGAAGGTTTCGGCGCACTCGATCCGCAAAGCCTTGGAATGGCCATCAGCACGCTGGAACAATTGCAGGCCACTGGGCGCCAGGTGGTGGTGATCAGCCATCTGCCCGATCTCACCGAGCGACTGCCGGTGAAGGTGATGGTGACACCTCAGGGGGGCGGGCGGAGTTCGGTGTCGGTTGTGGTGGAGTGAGGAAGGGTAGCTCTTTGTTGAAAGAAACAACCAAAAGACTTTTGGAAATTAGTGCGGAACGCGGACGGCGCCATTGGCCTTGAAATGAGAAATCTCGGCGTCGTCGAGTGACAGGAGATTTCGCAGAACGGCTTCGCCATCGGCCCCTAATGCGGGTGGGTAATGATAAGATGGCTCGGTAGAATCGCTGAATTTGATAGGGTTTCCGGTGACGCGGGCCTGATGGCCGGAGGTATCCGCGAGGTCGAGCACCATCTGACGATGCAGTACCTGCGTGTCCGACAGACTCCGATCGAGCGTGTTCACCACACCGCTCGCGATGCCAGCCTTGGTGAGCAGGCCGGCCCATTCCTCGGCGGGGCGTTTGCGAAAGGCTGTTTCCAGAACAGGCAACAACGTGTCCCGATGTTCGTGGCGATCGGCGTTGGTGAGATAGCGTGGGTCGGCGGGCAGGTCGGGAAGCTCGAGAACCTCACACAGGGCGAGCCACATGCGTTCGGTGTTGGCGGTGATGACGATATCGAGCCCGTCACCGGCGGTGAAGCCGCGATACGTGGGAATCGAATCGTGCCCGCGCCCCTGCCGGCCAGGCACCACGCCGGCCTGCAGGTGATAGGAGGCCTGGTAGCACAGCATGGCCATCTGGCAGTCGAGCATCGAGATATCCACGCGCCGACCGATCCCGGTGGTGTTTCTCTCGGCCAACGCTGCAAGAACGCCAATCACGCCATACATGCCGGCGGCCAGATCACCGATTGGGATGCCCGCTCGCACGGGCGGACCGTTCGGCTCACCGGTCATGCTCATGCCGCCGGAGAGTGCCTGCACGATCATGTCGTAGGCGGGACGATCCCGGTAGGGGCCATCCTGGCCGAAGCCGCTGATCGAGCACCAGATCAGGCCTGGCTTTTCGGATTTGAGATCGTCGTACGACAGGCCGAGACGATCGATCACGCCGGGACGAAAATTCTCCACGATCACATCGCAACTCAGCGCCAGACGGCGCGCGAGCGCGCGGCCTTCGGGATTTTTCAGATCCAGCGCGATGCTGCGCTTGTTGCGATTGATGCTGAGATAGTAGGCGCTGTCGTCGCCGACAAAATAGGGCGGCAGATGGCGGGTCGGGTCGCCATCGGGGCTTTCCAGCTTGATGATCTCCGCGCCGAGGTCGCCGAGGATTTGCGTGCCGAACGGACCTGACAGAAAAATTGTCAGGTCCAGCACGCGCAGGCCGGCCAGCGGGCGTGCGGGCTCAGCCATTCAGGGCTTGCCACTTCGGCGAGTGCGACAGCATCGCGATGATGCGCGGCGGTGTCATCGGATAGTCGGTGATGTGCACGCCGAAGGGTGACAGCGCATCCTCAATGGCCGCGGCGATGGCCGCTGCCGCAGGGATGGTGCCGCCCTCGCCAGCGCCTTTGACCCCGAGCGGGTTCAGCGGGGAGGGGCTTTCGATATGCAGGCCGCGCACCGGCGGCACGTCGGTGGCCATCGGCAGCAGGTAATCGGCGAAACTTGCTGTCAGCGGCTGCGCATTCACATCGTAGCCCATCCATTCCAGCAGCGCGTTGCCGACGCCGTGTGCCACACCGCCCTGGATCTGGCCGTCCACCATCAGCGGGTTGATCAAGGTGCCGGAGTCATGTGCGACGACATAGTCGAGGAATGTGACGCCACCGGTGCCGATATCCACCTCGACCGTCACCACATGCGTGCCATTGCAATAGGCGGCCTGTGGCGGGGTGAAATAGGTGGTCTCCTCAAGGCCGGGTGTTTGACCGGGCTCGAAGGAGAAGCCGGGCATCCCCTGCGCGAAGCGCGCGAGATCGCCGTAGGATACGCCGCGCTGGTTGCCGGAGACCATGCGCACCTGGCCGTCGACCAGCTCCAGCTGGTCTTCAGTGGTTTCCAAAACCATCGCACCCAACTTGAGAATTTGCCCGCGCACGGCAATCGCCGCCATCGAGGCGGAGGGGCCGGCATTGGCTGTGATGCGGCTGGCGAAGGTGCCCACGCCATTGGCGATCGCGGCGGTGTCGCCCACAGTCACGATGATATCGTCCATGGGCACCGAGAGGCGCTCTGCGACGATCTGCGCGAACATCGTCTTGTGGCCCTGGCCCTGGGGGGCCGCGCCAGTGAGCACGGAAATCTTGCCGTTGGCCTGCACGCGCACCGTCACGCCTTCGAAAGGACCAAGGCCGGTGCCCTCGACATAGTTTCCGATTCCGATGCCGATATAGCGGCCTTGCTCAAGCGCTTTTGCCTGGCGGGCACGGAAGCCGTTCCAATCCGCGGCCTCCAGGCCCATTTCATGGCAGCGCGGATAATCGCCGCTGTCATAGGTGACGGGTTTGCCGTCGCGGAAGGTGAGGCCGACCTTGTAGGGCATCTGGTCGGCGGGGATCAGGTTGCGGCGGCGCAGTTCCGCCTGGTCGATTCCCATTTCGGCAGCGGCACGGTCCATCAGCCGCTCCATCGCGAACACGGCCTGCGGTCGGCCTGCGCCACGCACCGGTGTGGTGGCAACCTTGTTTGTGTAGGCAACGGTGGTTGTCAGATGGAAAGCCGGCAGAACATAGGGGCCCGGCACAGTGACTGACGCGATGAAGGGCATCACGATGCCCCAGGGCACGTAGGCGCCGGTGTCGTGAAGCATGGTGCCGCGCACGCCGCGCAGTTTGCCGTCCGCGTCCAACGCAATCTCGACTTCCCAGAGCTGGTCACGCTCCTGCGAGGCGGCGAGGAAATGCTCGCGGCGATCTTCGACCCATTTCACCGGACGACCGATCATCAGCGCGGCGGCGGGGATGATCGCCTCCTCGGGGTAATAGATCGCCTTCGGACCGAAGCCGCCGCCGACATCCGGGGCGATCACGCGGATGGTCTCGGGATCACGCCCAAGGAAATCCGCGAGTGTGCGCTTGCCAAGATGCGGCGTCTGCGTGGACGACCAGACCGTGAGGCGATTGGACGACGCGTCATGCTGGGCAACAACGCCGCGGCATTCCATCGCCATGCCGCCACCGCGATGCTGCCAGAGCGTTTCGGCAAATACGTGCGCTGCGCCTGAGAAGGCGGCATCAATGTCGCCATATTTCTGCACGAAGATCGAAGCGATATTGTCCTTGTCGGTCGAGCAGGCGAGTGTGGCTCCCGGGGCCACGGCGTCGCGAACATCGGCGATGGCATCGAGAACCTCGAACTCCACGTCGATCATGCCAGCGGCATCCTCGGCGATCGGGCGGGTCTCGGCGATCACGAAGGCGATGGGTTCGCCGACATAGCAGACTTCATCAGTGGCCAGACAATATTGCGTGAGATGGCCGAGCAGCGTGGGATTGGGGAGCAGCATCGGCATGCGCCGCGTGCGCATTGCCGCCGGCAGGTCCGCGGACAGGATGATCTTGTGCACGCCGGGCAGCGCCAGTGCGGCTGATGTGTCGATGCTGACGATCTTCGCATGGCCGTGCGGCGAACGTAGGAAGCAGCCCTGCAGCATGCCGGGAAGATGCAGGTCATCGGTATATTGCCCGCGACCGGTGAGCAGAGAGGCATCCTCCACCCGCTGCACCCGCGCGCCGATCATTCCTGCACCCATCGTATCCTCCCTCAGAAACTCTTCTCGCCCCTTGGCGGCGGCACCCTAACGGCGCTGTGCCTTACGGGGAAGTCTACTCGGTTTCAAACGCCTTCGCCGCCGTCGCCACGATGTCGGGCGGGGTGGCGATGATGGCATCGCTCACCGCCTGAATTTTGTCGCCCGGGCGGGGCTCCAGATAGGTGTTGCCGCGCCTGGCATCCTCGATCAGTGCGGGATCCTTCACGGCCGACTCGAACGCCGCGCGCAATGCTTCCAGGCGCGCTGCGGGAATTTTCGGCGGGGCCAGCAATGCGCGGCCGATCGCTGCGCCGGCCGAGATGAAGGTCAGCTGGGCCTTCGCCGCCGGATCATCGGTGGTTTCCTGCATCAGCGGCACGTTCGGCAGCTCCGGCGTGCGCTCGAGGCCGGCCTGCAGCACCGGGATCAGAAGTCCACTGTCGAGATTGTCGCGATCTTCGGCGCGCCACGCGTTCCACGCCTTGCTGACCACATCCACCTCGCCGCGCAGCAGGGCCAGCGTGTAGGAAGCTGAGCCGTCATAGCCGCAGATCAGCTTCAGCTTCAGCTTCTCGCTGGCCTTCAGCATTGCCGGATACTGGAAACTTTGCGATGCGCGGCCGCTGCACCCGACATTCGCCGCCCTTTGCTGAAGATCGGCCACGGTGGTCACGTTGCCGCCCTTCTTGCCCATGAAGGCGGTGTTCACCGGAGCGAAGCTGCCGATATAATGCATCTTGCGCACGTCCCATTTGCCCTGCACGGGGTCGAGCAGCTGCACATAGGCGATGGTTTCCGGGAACAGCGCGATCATCGAGCCGTCCTGCGGGGCGCGGTTGTAGAAATAGGCGGCGGCCTTCGAGGCCGCGCCGCCGGGCATGCTCTGCACGATCACATTCGGATGGCCGGGAATATATTTCCCAATATGGCGCGCGGCGAGCTGGGCATAGACGTCATACGACCCGCCGGGTGGGTGGCCGATCAGGATCGTCAGGTCGTTGCCCTTGTAAAAATCCGCGATCGGATCAGCGAACGCGGGAGTTGCCAGCAGCAGAAGGCAGGCGAGGAGGCGCTTCATCACTTCTTGCCCGTATCGCGCACGGGCGTTTCCGGTGTGATGCCGGCGCGGCGGCGGGCGTAGGTGTCTGCGCCGGTTTTCTCCCACTCGCCCGTGGTGGCCTGCTCGGCCCAGGTGTCCCACACATCATCCCAGTCGCCGAGGCTGTAGCCGTGCCAGGGGCTTTCCGGTGCGAGCCGCGGCAGATCGAGCTCCTCCCAGATCTCCTTGGCGGCTTCCATGTATTTCTTCGCCGGCAGCGCGAGGGGGGAGGTTTTGTGTTTCAGCGTGGCATCGATCAGCAGGGTGGAATCGCCGGCGCGGCCGCCGGATTTTGGGCCATGGCCGCCGGAGCGATAGGGGGTGATGAGGCTGTCCGCCTGCGGGTTGCAGCGATAGGCGAGCGACCAGAACACCGCATCCGCATTGCGCGAATCGATGTCCTCGCTGACGGCGATGACGATCTTGCCGCACTGCGCCTGCAAGGTTGCGGCCCCCTCCAATGCGCGCCAGATCTCGGTCTGCGGGGCGCCGTGGGCGAATTCCAGGAAGATGATCTTTCGGATGTTCGAGAGGGGCTCGTGCATCACCACGCGCTTGATGCCCTTGATGTTCAGGTGGTCGCGCAGGTGCGACAGGAAAATCGGCTCGTAGGCGACACGCTTGATGAGGCTCGACTCGCTGGGCGTCACCTGGCTGATGATGGAGGTGAACACGGCATCCTTGCGATGGGTGATCGACGTCACCTCCATCGACATATTGTAGTCTTCCAGCGCGACATGACCGTGGCTTTCGCCGAACGGGCCCTCGGGCTCCAGCAATTCGGTGTCGATCCAGCCCTCGATGACGATCTCGGCATCGGCTGGCACATCGAGCGGCACGGTGCGGGCGCGCACGGTGCGGATGGCGTGACCCATCAGCCCGCCGGCGACGGCCATCTCGTCCATATCCAGCGGCAGTTTCTGCGGGCCGGTGAACAGGATTGTGGGAGCGCAGCCGACCACGATGGCGATCGGCATCTTCTCCCCGCGCTTCTGGTATTTCTGCCAATGCAGATAGCCGCCGGCACCGGACAGGCGGCTGGCCATGCGCACGCCCAGCCGGTCCTGCGCCTTCAGGCCGGCGCGATAGGTGCCCATGTTGCGCACGCCGGTTTCCGGGTCCTCGGTGATGCACAAAGTGGCGGTGAGGTAGGGCGCGGCGTCGAAGCCGGGTGTGGAGACGGGCACAGGCAGGGCCGCCAGGCCGCCGCCTGGGGCACGCAGCGCGTCACCCTCGATCACCACCTCCTGGCAGGGGGCGATCTCGTTCGACGCGGCCGGGAAGGGGATCGGGGCGATGGGATGGGCGATGGCATCGAGCCAGGCCTCGCCAATCTCGGCGGCGGGCTTGCCCATGCCGGCGGCGTAGATCGGCTCGCTGGCCGCCATCGCGCCCACCACGACATTCATCGGATAGCGGCGGCCAGCGCTGTCGACCACGTTGGTGAAGAGGAAGGCCTTGCGGTCCTTCTCGGCGATGCCGCCGCGGAACTGCCAGCGCACCAGCGGGTGCAGCTCGGTGTCCTTGTTGATCGCGCGGTCGATCCGGCGGAGAAGGCTGCGTGCCTCCAGGGTCTCCAGATGCTGGCGCAGAGTCGTTGGCGCGCTGGTGGTGGAGATCTGATCGGCCATGGTTTCCTCCGTCGTCCGGCCTCGCCGGCTTGTGTCATACAATATGACAGAATAGGGTGCGCCCGCAAATCGGCGGCGTGTCCGCCCAGCTTCCTTCGGGGGAAACGGCTTGGACCTGGTGGTGCAGAATGCGCTGCATGCGCTTGCTCTGATCGGCGACCCCTCGCGCCTGGCATTTCTGTGCTTCGGCGTGCTGCTCGGCCTCGGGATCGGGGTGATCCCCGGCATTGGCGGCCTGGGCGGCATGGCACTGTTGATTCCGTTCACCTATGGCATGGATGCCACCACCGCGATCGCCTTTCTGGTGGGGATGTGGGCGGTGACCGCGACGTCGGACACCGTGCCGGCGATTCTCTTCGGCGTGCCCGGAGCGATCGGCTCGGCGTCTACCGTACTGGACGGCTTTCCAATGGCGCAGCGGGGCGAGGCCGGCCGGGCGTTCGGCGCGTCGTTCAGCGCGTCGGTGCTGGGTGGCATTTTCGGGGCGGTGCTGTTGGCGGTGGCGATCCCGGCGCTGCGGCCGCTGATGCTGGCGATCGGCACGCCGGAATTGCTGGCGGTGTGCATTCTGGGCCTCACGCTGGTGGCTGCGGTGAGCCAGGGCGCGGTGTTGAAGGGCCTGGTCGCGGCGATCATCGGCGTGCTGCTGGCGGCCGTTGGCAATGAGGACCAGACCGGCGCGCTGCGTTGGACGCTGGACACCACCTATCTGTGGGACGGCGTGCCGATTGAGTGTCTCGCACTCGGCCTGTTCGCGATCCCCGAACTGGTGGACATGGCGGTGGCGCGCACCGCGATCGCCGATCATCGTCCGACCGGCGGGCTGTTCGCCCAGCAATGGCTGGGCGTGCGCGATACGATCCGGAACTGGAAGCTGGTGCTGAACAGCGCCACCATCGGCGTGATCTTCGCCGCGATCCCGGGCATGGGGGCGGCGGTGATCGACTGGATTGCCTACGGCGCCGCGGCGCGGATGATCAAGGGCGCGGATCGCACATTCGGCACCGGCGATGTGCGCGGCATCATCGCCTCCGAAGCCGCCAACAATGCGCGCGAGGGCGGCAGCCTGATCCCCACCCTGGCGTTCGGCGTGCCCGGGTCGGCCTCGATGGCGCTGCTGCTGGGCGCGCTGATGGCGCATGACATCACGCCGGGGCCGAAGCTGCTCACCAGCCAGTTGGATGTGACCTACACGCTGGTGTGGAGCCTGGCGCTCGCCAACATCCTTGGCGCGGCCATCTGCTTCCTGTTCGCCAACCAGCTGGCGCGGCTGGCGACGATCCGGCCGGGAATATTGGTGCCGTGCATTGTGTCGGTGTGCTTTGTTGGCGCCTATCAGGGGTCTCGGTCAGAGGGCGACCTGATCGCGCTGTTGGCGTTCGGCGCGCTCGGGTGGGTGATGAAGCGCTGCAAATGGCCGCGCCCGCCGCTGATCCTGGGCTATATTCTGGGCAAGCTGCTGGAGAAGTATCTGTTCATCTCGACCCTGCGCTATGGGGCGAGCTGGGTGGAGCGGCCGGGTGTGATCGTGATCCTGGTGATCGCGGTGGTGATTTTGCTGTGGCCGTTGATCCGCCGTGGCGGTGCGAAGGCGGACGCGCCGATGCGGGTGACGAGCAAGGCCGAACGGGCCTTCTGGATGGTCGCCGGCGTCGCGTTTGCGGCGGCGGTGGTGTCGTCGATGCAGTGGAAGCTGGCGGCGCGGCTGATGCCTCAGGTGGCGGCCTGTGTTGGATTGCTGGTGGTCCTGGTGGCGGCTGTGGCGCGCCCACGTGCCGCCCCTCAGCATGGCGCGCTGCATGATCGGCTGGCCGACATTCCCGGCGGCGTGATGCTGACCCGGGCCGGTGGCCAGGCGCTGTGGTTGCTGGGGCTGCTGGCGGGCGTGCTGAGCATCGGCATGCTGCCCTCGCTGCTGATTTTCATGGTTGCCAACATGATCCTGGCCGGCCGGACGCATTGGCGGCCGGCATTGGGCGTCGCTTTGCCGCTGTTCGCCGGGATGTATCTGCTGTTCGTTCAGCTGTTGCATCTGCCGTGGCCTGCGTCGCTGCTGGGAGACGCGCTGCCCGCGCTGCGCGCCGCGACCGGTCGTTTGATTTGAAGGAGAGCGTCTCATGAAGATTCGCAACAGTTTCCGCATTCCGGCCAGTATCGACGAGGCCTGGAAAGTGCTGAACGACGTGCCGCGGGTGGCGCGCTGTGCGCCTGGTGCCCAGCTGCTGGAAGAGCGGCCGGATGGCTCCTATGTCGGCACGGTCGCGGTCCGGCTCGGGCCGGTGGCGTTGAGCTTCAAAGGCGTGTTTGCCTACAAGGAAAAGGACGAGGCTGCCAAGCGCGTGCTGGCCGATGCATCGGGCACCGAGGCGAAGGCGCGCGGCACCGCGAAGGCCGAGGTGGTGTTCCAGCTGTCGCCGGATGGTGATGGTACCAAGGTGGATGTTGAGAGCGATGTCACGCTCGCCGGTTCGATCGCGCAATATGGCCGCGGGGCCGCGCTGATCCAGAGCACGGCGCAGGTGATCATCGATCAGTTCGCGAAGAATCTCGCCGTCGAGCTGGGTGGCACGCCCACCCCCGCGCCGATCGCGATGCCTGTCGCTGCTCCTGTTGCCGCGCCGATTGAGACGGCCGCCCCTGCGATGGATACGGCCGCGCCATCGCCCGCTCCCGCGCCGGTGGTGGCGTCGGCGGAGATCGCGGAGCTGAAGCAGATGATCGCCACGCTGAGCCAGCAACTCCAGCGTATCGAGGCGAAGCTGACGCCGGTGGCAGACGTTACGCCGATCTCCGGCTTCGCGGTGGCGCGGCAGGTGATCGCCAACTGGTTTGCCGGTTCCAAATAATCGTTCTGATATCAGGGAGAAACAGCATGAGCACCGAGCCCTTCATCCATTCGATCGACGGCGCTGTCGCCACTGTGCGCCTCAACCGGCCGGATCTTGGCAACAAGATGGAGAGCCATGAGGTTGCCGCTCTGGGGCGCGCCATCCGCGGGCTTGGCGCCGACAAGGCGGTGAAGATCGTGGTGGTGCGCGCTGACGGCGCCGCCTTCTGCCTTGGCCGCAACGCCACGCCCGGCGAGAAGGATGGCAAGGCGATCGGCGTGCGCAACTCGATCGCCGAGCCGATCCTTTCGCTCTATGCGGATGTGCGCGGCTGTGAGGTGCCGGTGATGGCGGTGGCGCAAGGCGATGCGCATGGCTTCGGCTGCGCTTTCCTGGGTGGCTGCGATCTTGCCATCGCCGCCGACAGTGCCCGCTTCTCGATGCCGGAGATGAATGGCAACCTGCCGCCGACGCTCGCGATTTCCGCTGTGCTGGGCAAGGTTCCGCCGAAACGCCTGATGCATCTGGTCTATTCACGTGATACCATTTCAGCTGGCGATGCGCTGATCATGGGATTGGTCAATGAGGTGGTGCCGGCGTCCGACCTGCTCAAGGCATCGGAATACAGTATCGGCCGAATCATTGATCGCGACCGCCGTGCGGTGTGCGCGGTGAAGGAATATATGAACGTGGCACCGCACATGGATCCCGCCGGCGCTTCGCGCCTTGCTGCGAACATGCTTGCTGTCATGCTGGGGTCGGAATGATCATGAGTGCCGATACAAAAGGATATGTCGACCTTCACGATCACATTGAGCGGCTCGACAAGGCTGGCCTGCTCTATCGGATCGATACGCCGGTCAACAAGGACACCGAGATGCACCCGCTGGTGCGCTGGCAATTCCGCGGCGGCATCGCCGAGCCAGACCGCAAGGCCTTCCTGTTCACCAACATCACTGACACGGCGGGGCGCAAATACGATATCCCGGTGCTGGTCGGCGGTGTGGCGGCGAATGCGGAGATCTATCGCATCGGCATGAATGTGCCCACGCTGGCCGATATCGGCCCGGCCTGGGAACATGCCATCGCCAATCCTATCGCGCCGGTGGTGGTTGAGAAAGGTGCCTGCCAGGACATCATCCTTGAGGGTGAGGAACTGAAGCGCGACGGCCTGACCTCGCTGCCGGTGCCGATCTCCACGCCCGGGTTCGACGCCGCGCCCTATTTCACCGCCACCAACGTGATCACCAAGGATCCCGAGACCGGTGTGCAGAATATGGGCACCTATCGCGGCATGCTGAAGTCGCCGAGCCGGCTGGGTATGATGATGCTGGTGAATATGCGCGCCGGCGGCTACGAACATTGGAAGAAGTATCAGGCGCGCGGCGAGCGCATGCCGATCGCCATCGTGCTGGGCTGCCCGCCTGTGGTGGGTTTCCAAGGGCCGCAGAAGCTGCGCATCGGTGTTGATGAACTGGGCGTGGCCGGTGCCTTGGCCGGTGCGCCGATCCGCGTGGTGAAGGGCCATTCGGTTGATCTGATGGTGCCAGCGGAATCCGAGGTCGTCGTCGAAGGCTTCGTGGATCAGGATTATCTGGAACCCGAAGGCCCGTTCGGCGAGAGCCACGGCTATGTGGCGCTTGAGGATTTCAACATGGTGATCGAGGTCACCGCCATCACCCGCCGGCGCGACGCGGTGATGACATCGATCATCAGCCAGGTGACCCCGAGTGAATCCTCGGTTGTGAAGCGCCTGGCCTATGAGCCGCTGTTCCTGTCGCATCTGCGCGATCATCTGAACATCAAGGGGCTCATCAAGGTTGCCCTGCATGAGCCGCTGACCAACCTGCGCAAGTTCGTGTTCCTGCAATTCGCCCGTGGCACGCCGAAGACCGAGATCTGGCGCGGCCTGCAGGGGGCGGTCACCTTGCAGGCCATTGTTGGAAAGTTTGTCATCGCCATTGATGATGACATTGATCCCGACAATGCGGACGCGGTGTTCTGGGCGATGGCCTATCGCTGCAACCCGCAGCACGACACGTTGATCCTGCCGTATCGTGAGCATGGCCACGGCCCGCGCACGGAGGCGAATCCAGCGCCGGATTCCTGCATGTTGATCGATGCCACCATGAAGACACCAATGCCGCCGCTGGCATTGCCGAAAAAGGAGTTCATGGAAGGTGCCAAGGTGATGTGGGAGAAGCTTGGCCTGCCCAAGCTGAAGCCGGAGAGCCCCTGGTATGGCTACTCGCTTGGCGACTGGTCGGACGAGTGGGACGACAATGCAATGGCCGCCACGCGCGGCGACTGGATGCGGCGCAACGATTCCTACCATCAGCGTCGGCGCACCGGTGTGACCCCGAACACGCCGGCGCGGGCGGTGGAAAAGGATGACTGAGTTCGGCGCGCTCGTCCCGCTGCGGCAGGAGAGCGCGCCGCTGCGCCGCAAGATCGCCGCGTCCCTGCGCGCGGCGATTGAAAGCGGCAGCCTGCGGCCCGGCGCGCGGCTGGTGGAGAAGGACCTCTGCCAGCAGCTCGGTGTCAGCCGCACCAGCCTGCGCGAGGCGATCCGCGAGCTGGAATCGGAAGGGCTGCTGACAACCGGCACTTCGGGCGGCGTTGCCGTTGCCGGCATGACGGAGGCGGAGGCACGCAACATCTACCGAGTCCGCGGCGCGCTGGAGGCGCTGGCCGCGGAGCAGTTCGCCGAGAGCGCGTCGGATGCGATGGTGGCCAGGTTGCAGGCCGCCACAGAGGCGTTGGCCCAGGCCTATCAGTCTGGCGCGATCGATGAGATGCTGTCCGCCAAGCGCCATTTCTACGAAACGCTGTGCCTGGGCGCGGGCAATCCGGTTGTCATGGACCTGCTGACCCGGCTGAACGCCCGGATCACCCTGCTGCGCACAACCTCTCTGGGGGCATCGGGTCGGCTCGCTGTCTCGATCGCGGAAATCCGAGGCCTGGTTGCAGCGCTCGCCCGGCGTGACGGGGAGGCGGCGCGGCAGGCGGCCCTCGCCCATGTCGCCGCGGCGGCCGATGCGGCGATGGTCCAGGATTGACGTGCCCCTTGGCATACCAACGTCTTGACGCGCGCGGCTGACCGCGCTGTAGCACTCCGGAACCCGCGTGGAAGGATCTGTCATGAACGATCAGGTGAGCGATCTGCGGACTGATGGGCTGCCCGAATGGGCGCCGGGTCTGACCCAGATTCCCTATTGGCTGTTCCAGCGCGAGGACGTGGTGGAGGCCGAGCGCGCGCGGGTCTTCCAAGGGGCCACTTGGAATTTCCTCGGTCTGGCCGCTGAGGTGCCCAAGCCCGGCGATTATCGCTGCACCTGGGTTGGCGATACCCCGATCGTGATGGTGCATGACGACAGCGGCGAGATCCGCGCTTGGGAAAATCGTTGCGCGCATCGCGGCGCATTGATCGCCGTTGAGAATCAGGGGAACGCCAAGCAGTTCGCCTGTGTGTACCACGCCTGGACCTATGACCAGGCCGGCACGCTCACCTCGGTGGCCTTCCAGAAGGGCATCAAGGGGCAGGGCGGCATGCCGAAGGAATTCGATATCTGCCAGCATGGGCCCCGCAAGTTGAAGGTGGCGGTGCTTTGCGGGATGGTGTTCGCCAGCTTCGATCACACGATCTGCTCGATCGAAGACTATCTCGGGCCGGAGATTCTGGCGCGCGTGCAGCGGGTGTTTCTGGGCCGGACGCCGAAGGTTCTCGGCCGCTTCACCCAGGCGCTGCCGAACAATTGGAAGCTGTATGCAGAGAACACCCGCGACAGTTATCACGCCTCGATCCTGCATCTGTTCTTCACCACCTTCAAAATCAATCGCCTGGGCATGAAGGGTGGGATCATCGTGAATCATCACGGTGGCTGCCATGTCAGTTGGTCGTCAAATGTGATGCCGAAGGCGGCGACAGACGATTACTCAGGTATCCGTTCGGACAGTGGCTATCAGCTCGCCGACCCCACGCTGCTGAGCGGCTTTCAGGAGTTCCAGGACGACATCACCCTCCAGATTCTCTCGGTGTTTCCTGGTTTCATCCTGCAGCAGATCCAGAACGCGCTCGCCGTCCGCCAAATGGTGCCGCGCGGGCCGGACAAGGCGGATCTGCACTGGACCTATTTCGGCTTCGAGGAAGACACGCCTGAGCAGACCGAGGTTCGCCTGAAGATGGCGAACCTGATGGGCACTGGCGGTTTCATTTCGATGGAGGATGGCTGCGTCGGCGGCTTCGTCCAGCGCGGCATCGCCGGGGCGTCGGACGAAGAGGCGTTGATGTTGATGGGTGGCTACGAGGCCGACAGCCAGGACAGCCGCGTCACCGAAAGCTCGATCCGTGGCTTCTGGAAAGCCTATCGCTCCACCATGGGCATTTGAGGAGCGACCGAATCATGGACACCGAGACCCTCATCGCCCGCGCGCAGGCCGCTCACGCGCGCTGCATCGACAACAACACCCTTGAGGACTGGCCCGAATTCTTCACAGAAAAATGCCTCTACAAGATCACCACACTTGAGAATTTCACTCTGGGTCTGCCTGCCGGTCTGATGCACGCCTTTTCGCGCGCGATGCTGATCGACCGCATTACAGCGTTACGGCAGGCAAATATTTATGAGAAGCAGTTATATCGTCACATCGTCGGGCTGCCTGCGGTGCTCGGCACCGAGGCTGGTGGTTTAGTGCGCAGCGAAACATCATTCCTGGTGGTGCGCGTGTTGCGTGAGGGCCAGACGGATATTTTCGCCACAGGTCGCTATATGGATCTGTGGGAGCTCTCCGGTGAGCGGCCATTGCTCGCCGAGCGCGTGGTGGTCTGCGACAGCAGCCGCATCGACACGCAGTTGGCGCTGCCGCTCTAAACTTTCAGCCAGCCGAGGTCGCGCTCTGTCTCGATCGCCTGGATGCGGTCGAACAGCCGTGACATCTCTGCGTTCGGGAAATTCGCTGTCAGCAGCATGAATTTCTCCCGCACCCCGGCGCGGTCGAGGGGGCGTTCGGGCGTGCCGCTGAAGGCGGTGACGCGCTGCTTGAGGCTGCTCCCGTTGTTCAGCCTGACGGTGACCTCCGCAGTGAGATCATTGTTCGCCTGACCAGGTGCGATCGACATGCTGACTTTTCTGGTCAGCGCCAGGATGGCCTGGTCCTTCGCGACATTGTCGTCGAACGAGCGAGGGTCGATCGGGTCACGATACATGCTCAGCGCCACGCAGAAGGGGATGCTGAACTGGGCGAGCAGCGCGTCGGGCGGTACCGCGATGTTGTTCACCGTCGCCATGCGCTTACTGCCGGCGATGGCGATGGTGCTGATGTCGTCAGCGGAAAATCCATGCGCCTGCTTCAGGTCGAGCATTGCCTCCACCGCGTTGTGCGCGGTGATGTGGCAGGCATAGCGCTTGATCATGATGGTCATTGATTTGAACTGGCTGCCCAGCCCGTCGGTCAGTTCGGCAACATCCCAGTGCGGGCAGAAGGCTTTGAGGAAGCCGCCGTCGCCTTCCAGCACCGTATCGGGGCCGGTGAAGCCATCGGCGGCCAGGCTCGCGGCGAGCACGCCGCTTTCGGCCCCACGGCCGAGATGCAGCCGCTTCACCATCGCGCCGTTGCCGGCATGCACGAAGGCCAGGAGGCCGGCGGAGCAGGAACCTGCGACGCCGAGCGCGTTGGCCATCTTCTCCGCATCGAACCCCATCAGATGGCCGGAGGTTACCGCCGAGCCGAAGGGGCCGGTTGTGCCAGGTGCGTGAAATCCGCGTTCCTCGTTGGTGTGCTCAGTGGCGAAGCCCACGCGGATCATCACCTCAGCGCCGGCCACGAACGCGGTCAGCAATTGCTTGCCGGACATGCCGCGGTCCTGCGCGACCGCCAGGCCGGATGAGAACAGGATCGCGCCGGGATGGCTGCCGCTGTCGGGCTTGGTGAGATTGTCCATCTCGAATGCATGCGCCATCGCGCCCTGTGCGAGGGCGGCCATCGGCGCCTGCACCGGTGCCGCACCTGCTCCGAGAATGAAACTACGCCCGCCCGATCCGAGCCGACGCGCATAGGCGATGATGATCTTGCTCCACGGTAGTTCGGCGCCGTAGATGATCGTCGCCACGGCATCGGCCATCGCATCCTTCGCGCGTTGCAAGACCGGCGCTGGAATATCCTCGAACCTCAACGAGGCGCCATAGGCGGCGAGCGCGCGGGTCTGCCCGCCCGCCTCGCCCTTTTCGGCCGCGCGTGCGTCGGCCACCGGAAGCAGTCCGGGCAATGCGCCGGCCCCGATCAGAAGCCCGCGCCGCCCGACCCCGCTGTTGCTCATGGCCGTTACAGCGATCCGCCGCGGCGGCCGGCCATTGCGCCGAGCCGCAGACGCAGCGCCTGCAACTTGATGAAGCCCTGCGCGTCGACCTGGTCATAGGCACCTTGGTCGTCCTCAAAGGTCACGACCTTCATCGAATACAGGCTGTTCGGGCTCTCGCGGCCGATCACCGTGGCGTTGCCCTTGTAGAGCTTCACCCGCACGATGCCGCTGACGGATTTCTGACTTTCGTCAATCAGCGCCTGCAACATCCGACGCTCCGGGCTGAACCAGAAGCCGTTATAGATCATCTCGGCATAGCGCGGCATCAGGCTGTCCTTCAGATGCGCCGCCTCGCGATCCAGCGTGATGCTCTCGATGCCGCGATGCGCCGCCAGCAGGATTGTGCCGCCGGGCGTTTCGTACACGCCGCGAGACTTCATGCCGACGAAGCGGTTTTCCACCAGATCCAGACGACCGATGCCGTTGGCCTTGCCCAGTTCATTCAGGCGCGTCAGCAGCGTGGCGGGCGACATCATCACCCCATCGATGCTGATTGGGTCGCCCTGGTTGAAGCCGATGGTGATCACGGTGGGGGTATCGGGTGCATCCTCCGGGCGGATGGTGCGCTGATACACGACCTCGTCGGCTTCCTCCGCGGGGTCTTCCAGCAGCTTGCCTTCCGACGAGGAGTGCAGAAGATTCGCGTCCACGCTGAACGGCGCCTCGCCGCGCTTGTCACGGGCGATGGGAATCTGATGCTGCTCGGCGAATTCCAGCAGCTTGGTCCGGCTGGTGAGGTCCCACTCGCGCCAGGGCGCGATCACCTTCACGTCCGGCTTCAGGGAATAATAGGCGACCTCGAAGCGCACCTGGTCGTTGCCCTTGCCGGTCGCACCGTGTGCCACCGCATCGGCCCCCACCATCTCGGCGATCTCGATCTGGCGCTGGGCGATCAGCGGGCGCGCGATGGAGGTGCCGAGCAGATACTGACCCTCATACAGCGCGTTGGCGCGGAACATCGGGAAGACGAAATCCTTCACAAAGGTCTCGCGCAGATCCTCGACGAAGATCTCCTTCACGCCGAACATCTCGGCCTTCTTGCGCGCTGGCTCCAACTCCTCGCCCTGGCCAAGATCGGCGGTGAAGGTCACCACCTCGCATTTATAGACGGTCTGCAGCCAGCGCAGGAT
>CAIVDX010000059.1 GCA_903904805.1 uncultured Rhodospirillales bacterium | reverse complement strand
TGGATCAGCTCGCTGCGCTGCTCGGCGCGGGTCTCTTCGAGAACCGCACGGCGCGAGACAACGATGTTGCCGCGGGCGCGATCCATCTTGAGGATCTGGAAGGGCTGCGGGGAGCCCATCAGCGGGGTCACGTCGCGCACCGGGCGGATATCGACCTGGCTGCCCGGCAGGAACGCCACGGCGCCGCCGAGATCGACCGTGAAGCCACCCTTCACCCGGCCGAAGATGGTGCCATTCACGCGCAGCTGCTGCTCGAAGGCGCGCTCCAACGTGGTCCAGGCCTCCTCGCGGCGGGCCTTCTCGCGGGACAGGACGATCGCGCCGTCCCGGTCCTCATAGCGCTCGACGAACAACTCAACGTGATCGCCTGGCTTCACTTCTGGCTTGGCGCCGGGGGCGGCGAATTCCTTGAGGGCCACACGGCCCTCGCTCTTCAGACCGACATCGACGATCGCATATTCGTCGGTGAGCCGGACGACCCGGCCGGTGACGACGGAACCCTCAAAGCCCGAATCACGGCCAAGGGTTTCATCAAGAAGCGAGGCAAAATCTTCAACAGTGTCGATCGAAGCCATGTGGTGCGGTGTTTCCTGTCGCAAGGGCCGAGGGCCCGAGGTCTGACTGCGCACCCAATCCAAGGGCACGACTTGCCCGCTCAGTGGCGGACCAGGTTGCACGAAAAAGGCCGTCACCGCGACGCGATGGGCCCTCGTGGGCGGGGAAATGCTCTTCTGGAGGGGGATAGTCAAGGAGCAAGGCCAGGGGCGCGGCCCCTGGAGCCCGTTGTGGCGTCACGCGAGAGCGTGCTGCGCACGAGGAGGCCCCAGCGGGTCCAGGGCAGAGCACGGGCGTTCGTCCTTGCCCAACGCTGTCAGGCGAGCATTTCCCGCACCTTGGCCAGTGCGACGGAGAAAGCTTCGTCGGGGCCCATGTCGGTGGTGTCGATCAGGGTGGCGTCGGGCGCCTGCAGCAGGGGGGCGGCGGTGCGGGCGGCGTCCATGGCGTCGCGGGCGCGCATGTCATCGGTGACCTCATCAAGGCTGGCAGGGGTGCCTTTGGCGGTGAGTTCCAGCCAGCGGCGCTGGGCGCGGGCGGGCAGGCTGGCGGTGACGAAGAGTTTCACCGCGGCGTTGGGGAACACCACGGTGCCGATGTCGCGGCCATCGAGCACCGCGCCGGTGGGGCCGAAGCTGCGTTGGAAGTCGAGCAGGGCGGCGCGCACGCCGGGGATGGCGGCGACCTGGGCGGCGGCAGCGTCGGCGACCGGGCCACGCAGGTCGGTGCGGCCAAGATCGGTTTGGGTCAGCGCACGGGCGGCCTCGGTCGCGGTGAACGGGTCGGCGGGATCGCCGCCGGCGTCGAGCACGCGGCGGCCGGTGGCGCGGTAAAGCAGGCCGGTGTCGAGATAGGGCAGGCCCAGCGTGGCGGCGAGGCGGCGGGCGAGCGTGCCCTTGCCGGCGGCGGCGGGGCCGTCGATTGCGATCACGCGGCACTCGCCGCTGCGTGCCACAATCGGGTCGTTCATCGGAAATCGGCGCCCAGGTGGCGCATCAGGTCGACGAAGCCAGGGAAGCTGGTGTCGATGAAGGCGGTATCGTCCACCGCCATCGGGGCGGCCGCGGACAGGCCGAGCACCAGGCCGGACATGGCGATGCGGTGATCCATGTGGGTGACGACCAGGCCGCCGCCGGCCGGGGGGGCGCCGGTGCCGTGGACCAGCAGGTCGTCGTCCTCGATCTCCACGCGCACGCCGGCCTGGGCGAGCATCGCTGCAGTGGCGGCCAGGCGGTCGCTCTCCTTCACGCGGAGTTCGTTCAGCCCGCGCATCCGGGTGGTGCCGACAGCCGAGGCGGCGATGACGGCGAGGATCGGGTATTCGTCGATCATGCTCGGCACGCGGTGGGCGGGCACATCGACGGCGCGCAGCGGGCCATATGTGGCGGTCAGGTCGCCGACCGGCTCGCCGCCCTCGGTGCGTTGGTTGGCGATGGTGATGTCGGCACCCATCTCGGCGAGCGTGGCGAACAGGCCGGCGCGCAGCTTGTTCAGGCCGACATTGGTGACGGTGACCGACGAACCGGGCACCAGCAGAGCGGAAGCGAGCGGGAAGGCCGCCGAAGACGGGTCGCCGGGCACGATGATGTCCGCCGCCTTCAACTCGGGCTGGCCATGCAGTGTGATGATGCGGCCAGCACCGTCAACCTCGACATCAACGGTGGCGCCGAAATGGCGCAGCATGTTCTCGCTGTGGTCGCGGGTGGGCTCCGGCTCCTCGATCACGCTGTGGCCGGCGGCATTCAGACCGGCGAGCAACAGGGAGGATTTCACCTGGGCGGAGGCCACCGGCAGGCGGTAGGCGACCGGCAGCGGGTCGGTCGCGCCCTCAATGGCCAGCGGCAGCCGGCCCCCCTCGCGGGCGGCGAAGCGGGCGCCGATCGCGCTCAGCGGGTCGGTCACGCGCTTCATCGGCCGACGGCGCAGCGACGCGTCGCCGGTCATCACCGAGAACATCGGGTGGCTCGCCAGCAGCCCGCAGAGCAGCCGCGCGGCGGTGCCGGAATTGCCCATATCGAGCACATCGGCAGGCTCGGTCAGCCCGCCCACCCCGCGGCCCCAGACCTGCCAGATGCCACCTGTTTGGGTGACCTCGGCGCCGAGCGCGCGCATGGCGGCGGCGGTGCGCAGCACGTCCTCACCTTCCAGCAGGCCGGTGATTTGGGTGCGGCCGATGGCCAGGCCGGCGAACATCAAGGCGCGGTGGCTGATCGATTTGTCGCCCGGCACGGACAGGCTGCCCGTCAGGGCGGCAGCGGGCCGACGAGCGGTGAGAGGGCGGGTGCTGGGGGCGGATTCGTGCATGAGCGGGGCTCTAGAGAATTTCCCGCCGGAAGGAAACATCGCCGGCGTGAGTGGGAGTGGGATTGACATGGGCGCGTTGCGGTGGCACCCGGCCCGGCCTTCGGCCCCTGTGTTGGGGGTCACACGCGTGCCTTCACAGGCCCTGCCTTCACAGGAACAACGATGGCGAAGCCCGAACTCGGCCTGAAGCGGATCTGCGTTGCCTGCAACGCCCGCTTTTACGATCTGACCAAGACCCCCGCCGTGTGCCCGAAATGCGGCACCGAGCAACCCCCCGACCAGCCCCGCCTGCGCCGCGCCGGCGGCAATGTCGCGCCGGACACGCGCGCCAAGAAGGTGGCCGTCGCCGAGGATGCCGAGATCGAGGTCGAGGTCGAAGCGGTCGAGGACGACGCCGAGGAAGACGTGCTCGAGGACACCTCGGATCTCGAGGACGATGCCGACGCCCTGGGCGCCGACATCGAAGTCAGCACTGACGGCGACGAGAACGAGCGCTGAGGCCAAACCGGATCATGGTCTGACCATGATCCGGTCAAACTGCCCGCCATCGCACAAGTCACGCGCGTGACAACCGCATCGATCCAGGGCCGCCAAAGCGTTTGCGACGATCCGGAGGCTTGACCGGAACGTCGCATTGACGATGTGCTGACCGTGATGGCGTCGAACCGGTCAGCTCTGCATACGGCACACCAACCCGCGGCCCGAACGACGCGGGTCGGCGCCCTGATCTGCATGCCAGGCATCGGCGATCTGGTGTGGCACCAGCCAGTGCTGGCGGCGCTCGCACGCCATCATGGCGCGCCGATCATCCTGTTCGCCCGCCCGAGCAGCCACGCCGCTTCGTTGTTTCACGACGCCCCATTCTGCGCCGAGGTGGTGGCTTTCGAACGCACCAGCCTCGGTCTGTTGGCCTTGATTGCCAAGCTCCGCCGACATCGGCTCGACACGCTGTATCTGCTCAGCAATCGGCCCACACTGGCGGCGGCTGTCGCCCTTGCCGGCGTGCCCAATCGCTATGGTCTCGGCGCGCCCAGCCAGATGCCGTTCCTCAATCGCGGCCGGTCGGTCTATGATCGAGGAACGCCCGCGCACGACACTCCGGTCCCGCAATGTCGTGAGTTCCTGGCGCGCAACTTCATCGCACCAGCCGATCCGGTTCCCAGCCTGACGGCGGCCCCATTCATGCGGGACGCCATCCGCGCGATGTTTGCCGACGCGCCGCGCCCATGGACCAGCCTGGGCGTGACAGCCACGCAAGCCGCGCGCCGGTGGCCGCCCGGCCGGTTCGCTGAACTCGCGATCAGCCTGCACGCACGCCATGGCGGCACGATCTTTCTGCACGGAGCGCCGCACCAGCGCGGCATCCTTGCGCAGGTGACCGCGGCCTTGCCCCGCGACGCCGGCTGGGCGATCGATCTCAGCCAGTCGACCATGGCGTTTGCGCACCTGATCGCGCTGCTGGCCGAGAGCGACCTGTTCATCGGCAATGACAGCGGCCCCCTGAACCTGTCGGCCGCGTTGGGCACACCCTCGTTCGGCCTGTTCGGCAATGCCGCCCCGCATGCCTCGCTGTCGCCGCGGATTCAGGCGATTCTGCCCGATGGCGGTCCACCGGATGAGCGGGATGGAATGGCACGGCTGGCGGTCGCGCGGGTGCGCGCGGCCGTCGATGGCGCGCTTATGCAGGTGGCCTGAGCAGAAGCTGGTTCACCGGGTTCAACGCCTGAAACAGTTCGCCCCAGGCGCGCCTGAAGGCCGCGGGGTCGAGCCGATCCGCCATCGCCGCGTCGATCTCGCCGACGCTGCGCTGCCCATCCACCAGACGCAGGATCGGAGCCGCCATCCGCGGCAGCGCGATCGGCACGCGGAAGCCCTCGAACAGGAAGGGCAAGGTGGCGTCAGGCGCGATCCGGTCGGCGAGGTCGGGCGCCGGCATCTCGCGCGCGATCGGCACTGCGTCAGCGGCGAGCGCGTCCGGCGCGGCCGGCATCGCATCCGAGCGCGCTGCATAGAGCACATGGGTCTTCATATTGCCGCACAACGCCTCCGCGAGCGCCGCCTCACCAAGCCAGCCGAGGCCGCCCGCGCGTGCGCGCAGCTTCGGATCTGGAAGCCATAGCGAGGGGCGGTAGCGCGCCGGCTCCATCAGACAGCTCGGCGTCAGCCCCGCCCCGGCCAGCAGCGTCGCCAGGGCGGTGATGTCGTAGGCGCGATCGCGGGGGTTCAGCAGCAGGTCGAACAGACCGGCGTCGCCGCCCTCGATGTGATCGCTGAAATACGGGTTCTTTTTCAGCCAGGCGGTGTCTGGCAGATGCCGCATGGTGCGCTTTGCGAGCTCCAGCCGCGCAGCCGGCGCCTCGTCGGGAGGTGCCAGCAACCGCAACGCGTCCTGCAGCATATAGACGCCGGTGCGGCCATGCGGCGCATACAGCATCAGGCCCAACCCACCGCCCGGCGCGAGCGCGCTGACCAGGGCCGCCAGCCCCTCGGCGGGGTCGGGCAGATGATGAACCACGCCACAGCAATCGATGTAGTCGAACTGACCAAGACGACCGTTCGGCAGATCCAGCAGCGAGCCCTGCTCGAACACCACATTGGTCAGCCCGCGCGCCTCCGCCCGCCCCTTCGCCACCTTCAGCGCCGCCGAGGAGCGGTCGAGCCAGACCACCTCGCCCGGACGCCCGGCGGTTGCCATCTGCTGCGCCAGCATGATGGTGCCGTCGCCGGTGCCGCCTCCGGCGAACAGCGCGCGCAGCGGACGCGAGCGCGGACGGGCCGCACCGAAGACCCAATGGTCGATCTCGCGCAGATGGCCGGGGCTGCCGACCACCAGGCGCCTCGCTTCCTCCCGAGGCTCGCGCTTGGGATAGGGATAGGCCTCGTACTGGGCGGCCAGCCACTGGTCAGCCGGATCGCTGGCATCGCGTTGATTTGCATCGCTCATGGCCACGGCATACAGGGTCGGCATGAAGCCTGCCAGCACACGTGGCTATTTCGGGATCGGCGCGGAGGGGATTTCCAAATCCGCCAATGTGGGTGCCCTGCTGCGCACCGCGCATGCCTTCGGCGCCTCGTTCTGCTTCACCATCGGCGCCGGCTATGATGCCCGCGCCTCCCGCTTGGCCGACACCGCCGACACGCCCGCCCACCTGCCGCTCTGGCGGTTTGACACGCTCGACGCCATCCAGCTGCCGCAGGGCTGCGCGCTGGTCGGCATCGAATTGCTGGACGACG
>CAIVDX010000058.1 GCA_903904805.1 uncultured Rhodospirillales bacterium | reverse complement strand
CGCAGCACGCAGCCGAGCGCGAGCAGCAGCATCAGCGCCACCAGGGCGCGGTCGGCACCCAGCCGGCGGGCGAGCATCGGCGCGAATCCGGCGAGCAGGCCGAGGCAGAGCACCGGCACCGTGGTCAGCACGCCCGCACCGCCGGTGGTGAGGCCCGTGGCCTGCATGATCTCGGGCAGTAGCGGGCCGAGCGCGGTGAGCGCGGCGCGCAGGTTCAGCGCGACGAGGAACAGCACGCAGGCGGCCAGGACCCGTGGCAGCAGGTGCCGCGCACGGCCGGTTTGAGAGGTTTTCAAATGGATGATCTCGACAAAAGTAAGAGTGCCTTCATATCCGCTTGACGCGTGTTTGCCTCCTGCGGCTCGCGCGTTGCTTTGACCTCCCTCAGGCGTGGCTCGGCAAGACCCGTTGATGCGAGGGCATGCATACACCGGATTGTGAATACCCGACTGCGCTGCTAAAGAATTCGCTTCCTCCTGCAACGGACACCGCATGCGCCCGACGACCTGCCCACCCGAACATCGTGACAGTGCCGTTCGTTTCGTCGAGCGGGTCGGAGCGGAGGTCTGGTCCGCCCGCATCGATGAGCTGCGCCAGCGGGCGACCTCGGGCCCGCGCATGGGGCGCGTGCTGCTGCAGCGCCATGCGGTGGAATGCGCGATCGACCGGCTGCGCCGCGGCGCGGCGAAGATCAGCCCCGCTGAAATCTGCATCGCCCATCTCTGCGCGGATGCCGTGGCGCTGCTCGATGCGCTGCCGCAGGGTGGCCAGGCGCGCATGCTGGCGGCGATCCGCCAGGGGATGACCGGCGAGGCGACGCTGGTGCCGGTGTTTCATCTGCTGCGGACGGCGGCCTTGCAGCGGGCCCGTGGGTTCGATGTGGCGGCCACCGGCTTCGCCGAGGGTACGCCGTTCGACCTGCTGATCAGCCGGCAGGGCCAGGAGGCCGAGATGGCCTGCGAGGTGGTCTCGGCCGAGAGCGGGCGGGACGTGCATCGCGGCGCCTGGTTCCGCCTGGTCGATCGCATCGACCCGGAGCTGCAGACCTGGCTGGCCGATCATCCCGGCCGGTATCTGCTGAAGATCACGCTGCCGAACGGGCTGAAGGATGCCGGCGACGCGGCTGACGCGGAGGGCGGGCTGCTGGCGAACCTGCACAGCCGGATCTCGGGCCTGCTCTCCACCCAGAAGCGCAGCGACCATGACGAGGCGGCGGTGCTGCGGCTGGATCCGCTGCTGATTGCCGCCGCACAGGCCGATGAGCTTGGCCTGATGCCGCGGCTGCGCGAGGAGTTCGGTCCGGAGGCGCATCTGGCGGTGACGGCGGCGGGCAATGGCGTGTTCGTGCTGGCCGCCCGCGCCGGACGCGAGAACGAGGTGGCGGTGGCGGTGCGTCGGCACATGTCGGAGATCGCGCCGCACCGGCTGTCTGGCGTGCGGCCGGGCATTCTGGCGATGTTCATCGAGGACACCGACCGCACCGAATGGCGCGGCCTGCGGGATCGGCTGGAGCTGGAGGGCGAGGCGCGGCAGTTCCTCACCCAGCCGCATGCCAAGGCGGTGGTGGCGGTGACCTGCGCGTCGCGGCTGGAATTGTTCGGGATGGCGGGCGACGACGCGGTGAGCGATGGGGAACTGCGGTTCCGCAACCAGGCGCATCCGGCGGCGAAATCGGTGGGGTTGGCGCCGGCGGTTGTTTCGTCGGTGTGAGGCGGGAAGGTCTTCGTCAGACGTCCATGACTCTGCGCCGGTAGCACGACCGTGCGGGTCCGAAGCTTGAAAAGTTTTTTGGTTCTTTTTTTCAAAAGGACCACGTCGTCCTTACGCGGGCTGCCTGATCAATTCGGTCATCTGTCTGGCCGCCCCCTGCCCGCTGAGCCAGGCGCCGCCGACGGTGCCGGCCAGGGTGGCGTGGCAGGCTTCGCCGGCCAGCATCACGCGGCCATCATCGATCGGGGTGCCGAGGGCCGCTCGGGCGCCGTGGAAGCCGGGTGGAGCGTAGGCATAGGCGCCGAGGAAACGTGGGTTGGTGCCCCAATCGGTCACCACAGCGGGGCCGTTGAGCAGGGTGGTGGCCTGGTGGCCGAAGAGATCGACGAGTTCGGCGCGCACCAGCGCCTCGGCGTCGGCCGGGTTGGTGTGGTCCCAGGCGGTCTGGCCGCCGAAATGGCCGGCGATGTAGGGGCGGCCGAGGGGCCAGGCCATCATCACCAGGGCGGGCTCGCCGGGCCTGCGGCGGCGCCAGATCGAGCAGGAGTTCGGCACGCCCAATCGTTCCTTGCCGGCGCGCTCGGGGGCGGCGGCGAGGCCGACCTTGCTGAGCAGGCCCATCGGCAGATGCGCGATCGCCTCCTGCGTGGCGATGGGCAAAGGCGGGTCGAAGCGGATGGCGCCGGAGGCCAGCACGCCGGTGGAGACGGTGACGATCACCGCCCGGGCGCGCAGGCTGCCCCACGCGCCGCTCAGCACCACGCCGGGGCCGGTGCGGTCGATCCTGGTGACGGCGTGGCCGAGGCGCACCTCGCCGGCGGGCGGGGCGAGATGGCGGGCAACGAAGCTGCCGATGCCCTCACGCAGGCACAGATTATGGCCGAGCAGAAGATTGGCGTGCCAATCCTTCAGGCTGAGTCGCTCGGCATCAGCCGCGGCGATGATCGCGCCCTCCCATTGCAGCAGGGAATGGGTCCAGGGATCGGCCTGCAGGGGGGCCGCTGCCTGGGCGAGGCTGATGTCGGGCGCGCGGGTGGCACGGTCGGACAGCAGGCGGCTGAGCCGGGTTTCGGCGCGCTGGGCGTCGTGCTGTTCGGCGGTGGTGGCCCAATGGCCGTTTGTGGGTCCGCCTTTGGGCCCGCTGTTCACATCCGGGATGTGGATGCGCTCGACGCGGGTGGCGCTGAAATCGACCGCGTCGAGACCGGCAGCGCGGGCGAGCGGGGTGAGCGGGTTCGACTCGCCCTGGTGCAGCCAGGAGGCACCGTGGTCGAACGGTGCGCCGGCCAGCAGGCTGGTGCGGGCGCGGCCGCCGACCTCGGTGCCGGCCTCCAGCACCACGCAGGTGAGGCCAGCCTGGCGCAGTGAGGTCGCGGCGGCGAGGCCGGCGACACCGGCCCCCACCACCGCGATATCGGTGTCAAACATCGAGCATCTCCCCCGATCGGGGGCGATCAGACCTCGCCCCAGACCTCACGCGCGACATCGAGGCACAGCTGCAGCTTGGCCCATTGTTGCGCCTCGGTGATGTTGTTGCCTTCCTCGGTGGAGGCGAAGCCGCATTGCGGGCTG
>CAIVDX010000057.1 GCA_903904805.1 uncultured Rhodospirillales bacterium | reverse complement strand
GCCATCCAGGCGAAGATGCACGCCCTCGGCCTCACCAATGAGGACCAGCTTCAGAGCTACTTCATCCAGCGCATCGAGAAATTCCTCAACGCCCACGGCCGCCGCCTGATCGGTTGGGACGAGATCCTCGAAGGCGGCCTCGCTCCCAACGCAGCCGTCATGTCTTGGCGCGGCATCCAGGGCGGCGTCACCGCGGCCAAGGCCGGCCACGATGTCGTCATCACGCCCGCGCGCCCGCTCTATCTCAACTACCGCCAGAGCGATCTGCCGGATGAGACCTCCGGCCGCGCCCCCATCAACTCGCTCAAGGACTTCTACAACTTCGAGCCCGTGCTGCCCGACCAGCTCACGCCCGAACAGCGCACCCACATCATCGGCGTGCAGGGCAGCCTCTGGACGGAGTACGTCCGCACCCCGCCGCGCGTCGAGCACATGCTCTTCCCGCGCCTCGCCGCTCTCGGCGAAAGCGGTTGGACCGCGCAAACCCAGCGCAACTTTCAGGACTTCCTCACCCGCCTCGTTCCAGAGTTCGCGCGCTACGACGCTCTCGGCATTATGCCCGCGAACAGCGTCTTTGAGGTCAAGGTAACGCAGCAGCTCGACGCCCCCGCGAACAAGGTGCAGATCGCACTCTCCAATCAGGAATCCTTCGGCGAGATTCACTTCACCACCGACGGCACCTCGGTCACAGAGCGCTCACCGCTCTATCAAGCGCCCATCACGCTGCCGCTGCCATCCACACTGCACGCCGGCACCTTCTACCAAGGCCGCCTCGCCACCCCCGCCATCACCGAGACGCTCAACCAGCTGACCGTGCGCCGCCTCGACAACCGCGCCATGCAGCTCTGCGCCGAAAACCCAGCGATCCAGATCGAAGACGACGGCCCGCTCGAAGGCAACCGCGCCACCTTCCTCGTCAACTACATGAATCCCTGCTGGATCTACAAGTCCGCCGATCTCACCGGCATCCACAGCATCACCGTCGGCGTCGGCCAGCTACCCTTCAACTTCGCGCTCGGCACCGGACAGAAGCCCACGCTCCGCACGCCCTCCACGCCGGACGGCGAACTGCAGGTCTACGAGAAGACCTGCACCGGCACCCCCATCGTCACCGTCCCGCTCGCCCCCGCCGTGCACAACGACGGCATCACTCCGCTCACCGCTACACTCCCAGCCATGACCGGCACGCACGATCTCTGTTTTACCTTCACGCGCCCAACAGCCGACCCGCTCTGGGCAGTAAGTTGGGCGCAGCTAATTCCATCGAAGTAGCAAGCAGTAGATTCAGTTCGGCAGCGACCATATCTGGCTAGGCTCGTTATGTCCGCAGACCTCAACCGCCAGCCCTGACTGCTTGGCATCGCCGCTCAGGCACAGCCCACCGACGCCGCTCACCAGGTTTCCGGGCAGCGTATAGCTCCAGTGCTGCGCCTTGCTGTCCGTACATGCCTGCAGTGCGGGCCTCCCATCCACCACGGCAAGGCAGCGCCCACCGGACTTCAGCGCTCCACCGGCAGTCACCGTCCAGCTCTCCGCGGCACCGCCGGTACACGCCTCCATCTGCCCGGGAGCAGCAAGACAGCGGCTGTAGCTATCAATGTCGTGATGCGCGCTCGGAATATTGATCGTCACCGTACCCGTCCGCGCCGCCGCACCGCACGCCGCTGCCGGATGAATCCGCCAGATCGCAGTATCGTGCGCCGCAACCTCTGCGCTCAAAGTCGCCGCCGCGGCAAGATGCGCTCCGCTCCAAAGATCGCGCGCATCCAGCTTGCAGGCAGAGCTCGCCGCAAATCCAAGCTCCGCCGGGCGCAACGCAACCTGCGCAGTCGCGGCATCGCGATTC
>CAIVDX010000056.1 GCA_903904805.1 uncultured Rhodospirillales bacterium | reverse complement strand
GCTTTCCTCATACTCGCCGATCGGCGTGCTGTCGGCCACCACGCCGCCGCCGGCCTGCACATACATCGTGCCGTCCTTCACCAGCGCGGTGCGCAGCCCAATGCAGGTGTCCATCGTGCCGTCGGCGGCGAAATAACCAATGCAGCCGGCATAGATGCCACGCCGCGTGGGCTCGAGCTCTTCGATGATCTCCATCGCCCGCACCTTCGGCGCCCCGGTGAGCGTGCCTGCCGGGAAGCCGGCCACCAGCGCGTCGATCGCATCCAGATCCTCGCGCAGCTGGCCGGTCACATTGCTGACGATATGCATCACGTGGCTGAACCGCTCGACAGCGAAGCTCTCCGTCACCATGACGCTTCCAAGCTTGCTCACCCGGCCGACATCGTTGCGTCCGAGATCGAGCAGCATCAGATGCTCGCTGCGCTCTTTCGGGTCGGCCAGCAGCTCTACCTCAAGCGCGCGGTCCTCCTCCGGCGTCGCGCCGCGCCTGCGGGTGCCGGCCAGCGGGCGGATGGTCACTTCACCATCGCGCACCCGCACCAGAATCTCCGGGCTGGACCCGACGATGGCGAAGCCGCCGAAATCAAGGAAGAACAGAAACGGCGCGGGATTGATCCGGCGCAGCGCGCGATACAGCGAGAAGGGCGGCAGCGCGAACGGGATCGAAAAACGCTGGCTCGGAACGATCTGAAACGCATCACCGGCGACGATATAATCCTTCATCTTGTCGACGATGTCGCAGAACTGCTCCTGCGACATGTTTGAGGTGGGCTCAGGCGGGCTGGGCAGGCGCACTGGCGGCGCGGCATGCGGCAGCGGTCGATCAAGCGCCGCACGCGCCTGCGCGATGGCAGCGAGCGCGTTATCATATGCGGCCTGCGCGTCCATTCCTGGCTGCGGGAACACCGGCGCGGCGAGCGTGATCTCGTCGGTCACATTGTCGAAGATGGCGAACAGAGTGGGGCGCAGCAGAATCGCCTCTGGCAGCCCCAGCTCGTCGCGGTTCTTCAGCGGCAGGCGCTCCATCTGGCGCACCATGTCATAGCCAAGATAGCCGACCAGGCCTCCGGCCATCGGCGGCATGCCCGGCGGCAAATCGATCCGCGACTCTGCGATGAGCGCCCGCATCGAGGCCAGGGGTGGGCGATGATCGGCGGTGAATGCGTGCGGAGCGGAGCGGGCGTGGCGGTTGATTTCGGCATGCCCGCCTCGGCAGCGCCAGATCAGGTCCGGCGCGAAGCCGATCACCGAATAGCGCCCGCGCGAGGCGCCACCTTCGACGGATTCAAGCAGGAAGCTGTTCGGCTGGCCATGCGCGAGCTTGAGGAACGCCGCCACCGGCGTCTCCAGATCGCCCACCAGTCGGGCGGAGACGATGGCCCCGCGTCCGGCCTCATATTCGGCGCGGATAGTGGCGAAATCCGGCCCTGCGATGCCGGTCGAGCTGGCGTGGCCCGTTGTTGTCTGGTTGCTCATCGGCGCGATCCTGTCTGCGTCACGGTTGGGCGATCTGGTCGACGATCTTCATGTTCACCCGCGGTGCGGCACGGGCACGGAGCGCGGCGGTGGCGACGATCTCAGCATCGTCGCCCATCGAGCGGGTCAGCTCGGCGCGCAGCCGAGACACTCCCTCCGGGTCGGCGGCCGGATCGGGATGCTGCACGCCGGCCAGCGTCACCACGATAAAGCCGTAGGGCGTCTCGACCATATTGGCGGTGTTTGGCGCCCCGTCCTTCATGCTGAACAGCACCGGCACCAGTTGCGGCGGCACGCCGGCGGGCGGATTGGCATCGCGCGGGATCGGCGGCGTGCGGCTCACCCGCGCCCCGGCCTCACGTCCCGCGACCTCGAGGGGGGCGCCGCTGCGCACAGCGAGCAGCAGCCTCGTCGCGGCTGCGTTCTGCGTCGCGCGGATCTGGTCATGCACGATATCGGTCACCACCCGCTCGCGCACGTGATCGAGCGGAATCGTCTCCGGCGCGTCGATGGTGTCGACGCTGAGCGCGAAGTAGGCGTGGCTGGGCGTCTCGATCAGTCTCGGCTGGTCACCGATCTTGGCGGCGAAGGCCGCCTTGATGATCTCCGCGCGCAGTTCCGACCCACCTGGGAGCGGCGCCGGCGCGCCTTCGGCCGTCATGCCGTTGGCATCGAGCGTGCCGGCCACACCGGCCAGGCCGAGATCATCCGGCATCTCTTCCAGCTTGGCCCCGCCGGCGAGCAGATCCTCCACCTTGTTGGCGCGATCATAGAGCAGATCGCCCGCACGCTCGGCGGCCACCCGCGCATGCACCTCGGCGCGCACATCATCCAGGCTGGCGTTGCGCCCATCGGTGATTGCGGTGACCCGGAACAGAGCGCTGCCTAAAGCCGTCTTCACTGGACCCTCCACACGTCCCTGCGCCGCGGCGAATACCGCCTTGGCGAGGTCCGGATCGGGGAGTTCGGACGGCGTGAAATCGCTCATCGCCAGTGGCGTGTCATGCGCGTCGGTCGCTGCCTTCTGCACCTCGTCCCAACCGGCGCCATCGCGCCATAGTTTGGCGATGGCATCGGCCGAGGCGGCCTCGTTGATCATCACCATCTCGGCACTGCGCTTGGCCGCGACATTGAACTCGCCACGATGCTGGTCGTACCAGGCTTGCTCGTCCGCGGCACTCACCTCGATGCCCCGCGCGATGGTCTCCGGAGCAAGCACGATCGCGGTGATGTGGCGAAACTCTGTGCTGGAATAGAGATCGGGATGGTTCTCCCACCAGCGCTGCTGCTCCGCCTCGGACGGTGCGGCCGGGATGGGCACAGCTGAGTAGTCGAAGGCGGCGAGATCGGCAGTGCGCGTCTCACGCTGCGCGTCATAGGCCGCGCGCACCAGACCCTCCGGCGCGGTCACCGCCGAACGCATCGTGCCGATCAACTGGTTGGACAGCAGCTGATCGCGCATCAACGCGAGGAAGCGCGTCTCGTTCAGCCCATTCTGCGACAGCACCGTCAGCATCTGCGTACGGTCGAACTGGCCCGCGGCATTGTGGAAGGCCGGAATGTCGAACACCGCCGCGCGCACCGCGTCGTCAGAGACCGCGAGGCCCAGCTTGCCCGCCGCATCGATCACCGATGCCTGGGTGATCAGCCGATCCAGCGACTGCCGCGCGAGCTCGACCCGCATCTGCGGCGTGGGCTGCTGGTCACCCAGCCTGCTGGCCAGCTGTTGCAGCTGGCGACGATAGGCCTCGTTCAACTCATCGGCGCTGACCCTCCGGCTGCCGACGTTGGCGGCGTCGGTGCCGCTGACATTCGAATTCAGCACATCGCCTACCCCCCATCCCATGAAGGCGAGGGCAAGCAGGCCGAAGAAGGCGCGAACCAGCCAGGAGTCGAGCGAGGAGCGGAAGGTGCGAAGCATGGGGGAGTCCGGTTACTGAGGCGGCGCACCATAGAAGGGCGGGCGGACGAGGTGAAGGCCACCAGGATTTGCCGGTTTCGGGCCTTTGTCATCGCAGCGCGAACAGCCTAAAACCGCCCCAATCGAATCAGGGGAGAGAAAGATGCGCGCAGCCTATTATGACGATCTCGGTCCAGCGACGACCGTGCTGCGGGTCGACGAATGGGCCGATCCGGTCGCGGGCCCTGGCGAGGTTCTTGTCCGTCTCCGCAGCTCCGGCGTGAATCCCTCCGACGTGAAAAGCCGCAGCGGCATCTTCGGCCGCGCCCGCTTCCTCGGCCGCACCATCCCGCACAGCGACGGTGCGGGTGACATCATCGCCGTCGGCGCTGGCGTGCCGACCAGCCGCATCGGCGAGCGCGTCTGGGTCTGGAATGGCCAATACAAGCGCCTGATGGGCACCGCCGCCGAGCTGATCGCACTGCCCGAGATCATGGCCGTGCCGCTGCCCGCCACTGTCGGCTACGATGAGGGAGCCTGCCTTGGTATTCCTGCGATGACCGCCGCCCAGGCTGTCCGCCTCTGCCAGATTGAGCCCGGAGAGACCGTGCTGGTCAGCGGCGGCGCTGGGGCCGTGGCCCATTACGCCATCCAGCTTGCCAAGGCGCGCGGTGCGACCGTGCTCACCACCGTCAGCGGCGAGGCCAAGGCCGCCCATGCGCGCGCCGCCGGCGCTGACGCCACCATCAACTACAAATCCGAGGATGTGATCGCCCGCGTGCGCGACCTCACCGGCGGCGCTGGCGCGGATGCGATGATCGACATGGATCTCGGGGTGAACTTCAAGCAGATCGAGTCGCTGCGGCCGTTCGGCCGTGTCGCCGTCTATGGCGTGTCGGGCGCCGACGTGCCGATCCCCGGCCGCTGGTCGCTGCAGAACAGCGTCTCGATCAACTTCCTCTATGTCTACGAACAGCCGCCGGCGCTGCGCGCCTCCATCGTGCGTGAGCTGAGTGCGCTCATGGCCCAGGGCAAGCTGATCAACGCGGTCGCCGCGCGGTTCCCGCTAGCTGATGTGGCCGCCGCGCATGAGGCGGTGGAGACGGGGACAGCGATGGGCAATGTTGTGTTGGAGATGTAAGCAGGGTTCGTTCTCTTTTGAATAAAGGAACCAAAAAACTTTTGTAAGTTTTGGCCAGCATGGATGAGAGAGCCGTGACCATCATGCCCCAGAATCATCGAAGTTGTTTGCTTCTTTTTTTCAAAAACGCAGCGCTTTTCTTTATTCTGCTGCCGCCGGCCTTGCTGCCTGCCGCGCCGGATTAAGCCTCGCCGGAATCATCCAGGCGAGCCCAAGAATGCACAGAGCCAGCACGAACGCCACACGATAGATATCGTGAATTCCGCCGCCGATCGCCGCCGACAAATGCGCGATGTCCGCAGCACTCATGCTGGCGCGACCGCCTGGTTCCAGAAGCTGGTTCACCTGCGCCGCCGCATCCGGCCCGGCACTGGCCACCCACCAGGTCAGGATCGCGCCGAACAGGCCCGCGCCGATCGCCTGGCCCAGTGTGCGCATGAACATGTTCGCCGCCGTCACCGCCCCGCGCTGCTCCCACTCCACCGCGGTTTGCACCGAGATCGAGAAGGTGGTGTTGGCGAAGCCCATCGCGCAGCCCACCGCCAGATTGCCGAGGATCGCAAAGCCCACCCAGCTGTCCGACCGCAGCGTCGTCAGCACCAGCACCGCGAGGCAGCCGCCAAATCCGCCGATCAGCCCGGTCAGCCGATAGGATGTCCGCACCATCAGCCGCCCGCTGACGAGCGATGCCACCGTCCAGCCGATTGAGGAACAGCCGATGGCGATCCCCGCGGTGGTCACGCTTTGGCCCATGCCGCCCTGAATGAAGGTGGGCACGAAGACCACGTTGATGATGATGAACATGCCCACCAGCAGCGTCGCCGCATTGCCCACCGCCAAAATGCGATGCCGCCACAGCACGAAGGGCAGGATTGGCTCGGGCGTGTGCAGTTCGTGCCACACCAGTGCGGCCAGCGCCGCCGTGCCCACCACCACCAGCGCCAGCACGACCGGCCCCGCCATCGTGCGCCCCTGGATCAGCGCCAACATCAGCGTCACCACACCGATCACCAGCAGGCCAGCGCCGACCCAATCAACCCGACGCATCCGGCGGCTGATGCTCTCGCTCAGATGCACCCACATGATGCAGATCGCCGCGATCCCCACCGGCACATTGATCCAGAACACCGCCGCCCAGTGCCAATGCTGCACCAGGAACGCACCCAGCAGTGGCCCGAAGATCGCCGAACTCGCCCACACCGCCGACAGCCAGCCCTGCATTTTTGCCCGCGCCGCCGGGTCATAGATGTCGGCCATGATGGTGTAGGCGACCGGCTGCACCGCCCCGGCCCCCAATCCCTGGATGGCGCGGAAGATTACCAGCGGCAGCATCCCCCAGGCGAGCCCACACGCCAGCGAGCCCAGCAGGAACAGCATCGTGCCGAGGAAAAACACCTTCTTCCGACCATATATGTCGGCCAGCTTTCCATAGATCGGCGTCGCCGCGGCCTGCGCCAGCATGTAGGCGGAGAACACCCACGGAAACAGCTCGAACCCGCCCAGCGCGCCGGAAATGGTCGGCATCGCCGCGCCGACGATCGTTGCCTCCACCGCCGCCATGAACTGGGCCATCATGCAGGCGGCGGTGATCAGCTGTCTCTCGCGACCGGTGGGGCGGGCGTGCTGGGGCATCAGACATCCATAGGAAAGGCAGGGAGGAAGATGTTCTTTTTGATAAAAAGAACCGAAAGCTTTTTGAACTTTAGGGGCGACAGGCGGCCAGGCCGCCGGTGGGCGTCACCGAATAGAGCGTGAAGTCTTGGCCTCTGGCTAGACACTGCAGATTCAATCCAGACCCCAGGCGAACGAGGTCAGGACGCAGCACCAGCAGATAGCCGTAACGCGGATCGATCACCTCAACCGCGCTTGGTGGACGCACCCGCCACTGGTCGGCCCAGCCTGGTCGCAGGCTGACCAGCTGGCCGGGCAGACCCGCGAAACCGCTGGGATCGAAGAGCCCGCGGGAGGCGGTGCCGTAGCCGGCGCTGTGGATCAGCGGCGGCCTCCGCTTGGCCGACTCCGAATTCGGATCGCCCTCCGCCACCATCAGCGCGGCATTTTCCGGCAGTGTCCGCAGCGCACCGTCGATGCCGGCCAGGATCGGGTCCCAACTCCACCAGGCCACCGCCAGCATGCTCACCCGGAGGGCGATCAACGCGGCGAACAGCGGCGCGATCTTCAGCCAGCGCAGCCGAACCGGCGCCGCCGTCGTGATCCCGCTGAGCACGAAAAAACTCGCCCCCCACGGCACCCGGTAATCCACCAGGCTCGCCCCCATCAGGTAGCGTGGCAGCAGCAGCGTCGCCAGCGCGAAGCCGGCCAGCATCACCAATGCCTCAGCCCGCGGTTTGATCAGGCCGGCGAGCAGCGCCAGCGCCGACAGCAGCAACGCCACCGCCAGCATCGGCAACTCGATCGCCGGCTGCGCGAACAATGTCAGCGCCGCGACCGCCTCAATTTTCTCACGCACCCCGTCGAGCAGAAACGGCGATCCGCCTGCCTGATGCTCAGCAAAGATCACATACAGAACGAGCGGTGGCAGCAGCCAGGCCGCCGCGCGCAGCCAGCGGCCGGGCAGGGCGCGCAACGGCGCCCGCGCCAGTTCGCACGCTCCCACCGCCAATCCCAGAATCCCGAAGGCCGCCATGTGGCACACCAGCACCAGGCAGCCGAGCGGAATGAACACCCCAAGCAGCGCCGGCAATGGCCAGTCCCGCCGCCTCAGCCACAGCGCGAACACCAGCAGTGCCGCCGCGACGCCGAAGCAATAATCCTGAAACCCGTACTGAAACGGCCCGCCATACACGAACAGCCCGGCCAGTCTCCAGGCTCCCGCTCCCGGCCCCGCCAGCGTCCGCGCGGCCATCCGGCACGCCCAGACCAGCAGCAGAACGGTGGCGATCGCGAACAGCCGGAACGCGGCGTCGATGGAAACGATCCTGCACGCGGCCTCAACAAAGAGATGCAGCCCAAGATTGGCCACCAGCCCCGGCTGATAGGTGAAGTAGGGTGACACCCCACCAGCCTGTAGCCGCGCGATGGTCTGCTCGACCGCCAAATGCCCCGGCAGATCCAACAGCGGCAGATGGCTGGTGATGACCAGAGGGATGATCAGAGCCAGGCAGAAAGCGAGGTCGAGCGCCAAAGCGCGGGGGCTGCGTTCATCCATGCGCCGTCTCAATCACATTTCGCCCAACGGTGATAGGCACCTACAGACCGAGATAAGAGCGCCGGATGCGATCATCTGCGAGCAACGCCGCCCCGGTGCCCTCCAGCGTTGTCACGCCATTCTCCAGCAGGTAGGCGCGGTCGCACAGCGCCAGCGACTCCGCCACATTCTGTTCCACCAGCAGGATCGTCACCCCCTGGGCGTGCAGCGCGCGTACCACCTCGAACATCTGCCGCGTGAGGGCCGGCGACAGACCGATTGAGGGCTCGTCGAGCATGATTAGCTCGGGATTGGCGAGCAGCGCCCGACCGATCGCCAGCATCTGCTGCTCACCACCCGACAGCGTGCCGGCCTTTTGCCGCAAACGCTCGGCCAACCGCGGAAACAGCACAAGCACCCGCTCCATCTCGGCTGTGCGGGTGCTGCGCGCCCGCTTCAGCGCGCCGCCGAGCTGAAGATTTTCCGCCACGCTCAGCGAGGGAAAGATCTGCCGCCCCTCCGCCACCTGCGCGATGCCGCGCTCGCACACCACCCAGGGGGATAGCCCCGCGATGTCCGTGCCGCGCCAGAGGATGCGGCCGCCGGCGGGCTTCACCATCCCGGCGATCGCCCGGATCAGCGTGGTCTTGCCCGCACCGTTGGCGCCGACCACGCAGACCAACTCACCACGTGCCACACGCAGGCCGGCACCATCCAGCGCCACCGCGCCATCGTAGGCCACGTGCAGATCTCTCACCTCGAGCACCGGCTCACGTCGAGAATCAGGCATGCGCGGTCCCCAGATAGCTCTCAATCACCGCAGGGTCGTGCACCACCTGCTCAGGCGTGCCGTCGGCGATCAACGCGCCATGATGGAGAACGATCACCCGAGCGGCCGCCTGCATGACGATGCGCATGACATGTTCAACCAGCAGGATCGTCAGCCCCTGTGCTGCCAGCACATGCAGAACCCCCACCAGCCGGTCAGCCTCGGCCGGCCGCAGCCCGGCCATCACCTCGTCCAGCAGCAACAGCTTCGGCCGGGTCGACAGCGCTCGTGCCATCTCCAGCATCTTGCGATCGGGCAGGGTGAGTTCGGTGGTCGCTGCCGCCGCCTTGTCGGCAAGCCCCACCAGGGCGAGCGCCTCCTCGGCGGCCGCACGGGCCTGCCGCACCGAGGGGGTCCAGCTAAACGCGCCGATCATCGCGTTCTCCAGCACGCTGAGATCGCGCATCGGCCGCACCAACTGGAAGGTGCGCGCGATACCGCGCCGGCACACCTGTTCCGGCGCCAACCCGGTGATCTCCGCGCCATCGAGCCACACGGTGCCAGCGCTGGGTGGAACCGCCCCGGCGATGATGCTGAAACAGGTGGTTTTGCCCGCCCCATTCGGCCCAACCAAGGCGGTGATGCCGCCACGCCCAACCGCGAAGCTGAGGCCCTCCAGCGCGCGCACCCCGCCAAACCGCCGCCCAAGCCCGCGTACCTCCAGCAAAGCCGCGTTCATGCCCGCCATCCACGAACCCGGCCGAGCAGCGCGGGCCACACCCCGCCAGGCAGCAGCGCCATCAATCCGATCAGGCAAAGCCCGTAGGCGACCGTGTTCAGCCCCGCGACCCCCAGCCGCTCGCCCAGCGCACCTGTCACCTCGCCCAGCGGCACCACCAGCGCTGCCCCCACAAGCGGCCCGAACACCGTGCCCAGCCCGCCCAGGATGGGCCCGACAATGATCTGGATCGACAGCCCCATGCCCATCATCGTGTCCGGGAAAATCACGCCGTTCAGATGCGCGAACAGCGCACCCCCAACCGCGGTCATGCCGGCCGACAATGCGCACGCGCCCATCTTGTGCTGCAACGCACGCACCCCTAGAGCCCGCGCCGCCGCCTCGTCATCGCGCAGTGCCCGCCACACGAAGCCCAGCCGGGAACCGCGCAACCAGCCCAGCAGCACACTGCCCAAACCCGCAAGGAACAGGCTGGCCAGATAGAAAAACCGCGGCCCGCCGCGCAGCGAGACAAGCGCCATGTTCGTTTCGCTGAGTGCCGGCAGGAAGATGCCCCCCGCGCCGCCAACGAAGCCCCAATTGGTGAAGACGATGCGCACCACCTCCGCGCAGGCGATCGCCAGCAGCGCGAAATAAACATCCTTCACGCCAAAGCGGAACGCCAGCCAGGCAATCGCCGCCCCCGCGCAGCCGGCCATACACACGCCAAGACCGAGCCCGATCCAGGGTGACAGACCATAGCCCTGCTCGGCCATCACCGTGACATAGCCGCCAAGACCGACAAACAGCGCGTGCCCCAGGGAGAGCTGCCCCGTGAAGCCCATCACCACGTTCCAGGCCTGCCCAAACCAGGCGAACAGAAACACCAGCGTCAGCACCGAGAGCGCGAAACCGCTCAAAAACGGCGTGGCCAGACCGAACACCACGAACAGCCCCACACCGATCGCCCAGCCGGCACGCATCGTCGGATCAGTGTGCATTCGCGCCGAACAGACCGCGCGGGCGCAGCAGCAGCACCAGCAGCAGCAGCCCATATGAGAACGCACTCTTCATCTGTGAGGCTATGGCAAGTGCTGCCACCGACTCCGTCACCCCGATAAGCACCCCGCCGGCCAGCGCGCCGGGCAGGCTGCCCAGCCCACCAACGATCACGGTCACAAACGCCAACAGGGTGAATTCCACCCCCAGATAAGGCTGGGTATCGAACACCGGCGAGATGAGGGCCCCTGCTGCCCCCGCGCAGGCTGCCCCGATGCCGCAGGCCACCGCGCACACGCGCGGCAGGTTCAGCCCCACCACCAGCGCCCCGGTGCGATTGTCCGCTGCCGCGCGCATCGCCTGGCCGAAGCTCGAGAATTGCAAAAAGCCGATCAACGCTGCCAGCAGCACCGCCGCTCCCGCCGCCGCCTGCACCCGCACCAGATCGAGGCTGAGCGGCCCGAGATCAATTGTCTCGAACGTGATGGGTCCGTCGATCGCATGTCCGTCGGGCCCAAAGGCCACCAGATGCAGCCCGGTGATCACCAACGCGATGCCGATGAACAGGATGAACTGAATATGTTGCGGTCTTGCCATGAATCGCTCAACGATAGCGATCTGCAATCCGTAGCCAAAACAGAACATCACCAACGCGGCGATCAACGCCGCGGCCGGTGCGGGCAGGCCAAGCAAAGTCTGGATGAAATAGCCGAGATACATGCCCATCACAACCATCTCGCCATGCGCGAAATTCACCACGCGCATGACGCCGAAAATGATGGTGAGGCCGGAGGCGATCAGCGCATAGACAACGCCGATCAGCACGCCCCCGGCGAGCACATTGAGCCAAAGCTCCACAAGAAACCTAGCGTTTGTCGAAAGGAAGTAACGGGTAGCGCGCCTGTGCCACCGCCACGTCGGCCGGCCCCACCACCAGCGGCACACCGTCGCGGTCCTGCAACAGAACGCAGCCGATATTGGGGTTCTGTCCTTTTGCGTCGAACATGATGGGGCCGCCATACATCGGGTGATTGGTGATGTTGGTGGTCTTCAGCGCGGCATGAATCTCGGCAGGTGCGTTCGATTTGCAGCGCGCGAGCGCATCGACCACGATTTGAACCGCCTCATAAGAAAAACCGGCATTCAGCTCGAATCGCTGGCCGGGATTTTCGGTCTCGAAGCGCTTGACCAGCTTCTGTGTGTCGGCGTTCCGTGGGTCGTACCAGGGCACCGACACCATATAGTCGTCGCCATATTTGCCCAGCGCGTCGGTGAAGCTCTTCTCATAGGGGCCCGGGCTTCCTGGGCTCATGATCGCCAGCGGGTTCCATTTCTGCTTGACCATCTGGCGCACGATCTCAACAGCATCATTCACACGGGTGATCGGCAGCACTATGTCCGCCCCCGTCGCCTTAGCCTTGGCAACCTCGACCGAGAGGTCGCGCGCCTTTTCATCATATCCGATACGGTCGAGGATGGTGATCGGCACATCCAGATCCACCCAGAGCTTGTTCAGCGCGCCCAGGATCGCATTGCCGAACGTGTCATTGGCGTAGAGCACCACAGCGGTTTTCGGCTGTGGGCTGCGCCCCTCGGTAGCTTCCTTGATGCGCTGCACCGCCGCGCGGATCAGCTGGCCGGCCGGGGTGAAGTTGCGGAAGATCTGCGTGAAGCCCTGCTCGGTGATCTGCGGAGCGGAGGCGATGTTGATCACCAGCGGCACCTTTAGTGCCTCGCAGGCCTGCGCCGCGGAGATCGTGGCCGCCGAATCCCACGCGCCGATCAGCACCGAGCAGCCAGCATTCACCAGGCTCTCCACACCGGTGCGACCGGTCTCCGGTTTGCTCTGGGTGTCGTAACTGATGACCTCGATTGCCGGAGCCCCAGACTCCTTCGCCACCGTCGCCGCCAGTTGCACGCCGCGCGCGGCGACCTGGCCTGAGTAGGCGAGAATGCCCGAGGTCGGCAGCAGCACGCCCACCTTCACCGGAGCTGACTGCGCCCGCACGATCGCGGGAGCTGCGAGGCTGGCTGCGGCACCGGAGAGGATGGTGCGGCGGCTGGGTGTCCAAAGTCGCTTGCTGCTCATGGGGCGTTTCCTTGTTGGCGGTCGATCGCGCGCAACACGCGCTCGGGTGAGAATGGAAGTTCGGTGATACGCACACCGATGGCATCGTGGATGGCGTTGGCGATGGCGCTCGTCACCGGCAGCATAGCGCCTTCGCCCATGCCCTTGGTGCCGAAGGGGCCCGGCCCGTGCCCCTGCTCCTGTAGAATGGAGCGGAAATCCGCTGGCAGATCCTCGGCCAACGGAACCCGGTAATGAAGCGCGTCGGCGTTCACTGGCTGGCCCTGATCGTCGAAAATCATCTGTTCGAACATCGATTGTCCGAAGCCCATCACTGCCGAGCCCTCATCCTGGCCGCGACAAATGCGCGGATTGATTGCCCGGCCGGCATCGCCCGAGACGACCAGCCGGTGCACGCTCACCTTGCCGGTCTCGACATCGACCGACACTTCCGCCGCGCCCCAGCCGATCTCCCAGAACACGCACTTGCTTTCCAAAGGCGCGTGATGGTCATTCTTCGGCTTGTAGAAGCCCTCAGCGGAAAATTCGTAGCCTGGCCCACCGAAATGCCGCTTCACCAGCGGGGTCAATGGATGGACAATGTCGCCGCGCATGATGGCGCCATCGCGCAGCGACAGCTCATCGGCAGCACAGTTCAGCTGCAGCGCGGCGAAGGCAAGAATCTGGTCGCGCACCGCCTCGGCTGCCCGCTGCACCGCGCGGCCCATCACGGTGATGCCCGAGCTGGCATTGGTGCCCTGGTCGAATGGATTGCCATCGGTATCGATCGGTGCGACCCGCACACGATCGAGGGGGCAGCCCAGTATTTCGGCGGCCAGCTGGGGCAGGGCGGTGCGTGCGCCCTGGCCGATCTCCACCGTGCCGCAGCTCAGCAGTACATCGCCGGCCATGCTGACCTTCACCCGTGCCATTGCGGGCTTGTTGATGCCGCCGCCATCCTTGAAGCCGATCGCCAGACCGATGCCCCGTCCCGGCGCGCGCGGCTGGAAATAGCCGATTTCGTGCGCCACCAGCTCCAGCCCATCGCGCAGATCGCTGTCCACGCCGCTCTCGCCAGGCACGAAGACATCGCCAAGCTTCAGCAAGTTCCTCTGCCGCATATCGTAGGGATCGATGCTGAGCCGCCGCGCTATCATATCGATCTGGCTTTCGGACGCCCAGCTCGCCTGAGTCCCGCCAAAGCCGCGAAACGGCCCCGCCGGCGGCGTGTTGGTCAGCACGCATTGGCAGAGCGAATCAATGAATTCGTAGCGATAAGGTCCGGGAATGCGATAGCCCGCCTTTTCGGCCACCAGCGGCGAGGCATCCGAATAGCCGCCGGCATCGAGCAGAATCTCGCTCTGCCGCGCCACCAGCCGGCCATCGTTCATCACCCCCGTGCGCAGCCGCAGGATCGCAGCATGCTGGGTGTTGGTGAAGAAGCCCTCTTCCAGCGACAGGCAGTAGCGCACCGGCCTCCCGCCCGCGAGCAGCGACAGCAGCACCGCCGCCGGCTCGGCGCGGCAATTGTTCTTCGCGCCGAACCCGCCGCCGACACTGGGCACCTTCACCGAGATCGCCGTTTCAGGCATGCGAAAGATCCGTGCCAGCTCGGCCCGCACCCCAAACGGATTCTGTACCGACGACCACAGCTCGATGCGCTCCTCCGACGCGTTCGCCACGCACACGAACGGCTCCAGATGCAGATGCTGCATGCGGGAGAAACGGAATTCATCCTCGAAGATATGGTCGCAACGATCGAATGCAGTCTCGTCGCCGGTGCGATAACCGAACTCGTAACAGATATTGCGTGCCGGCCACAGCTTCCCGCGCGCGCCATCGCCATAGATCGGCATCCCGCCAGGCGGTGTGGTTGGAAAGATATCGATGGCATCAGCCGCCATCGCCTGTTCGATGCTCACGAGAACCGGCAGCGCCTCATATTCCACACGGATCATGGCAAGGGCGCTGACGGCCTGCTCCTCGCTCTCGGCGGCCACCAGTGCCACGGTATCGCCGACATGGCGCACCCGATCGGCGACGACGATTGGCTGATCCTTGATGAAATAGCCGAATGCGGCGAACAGATGCGCCGGCACATCCTCGCGCGTGAGCACCGCATGCACCCCGGGGGCGGCACGCGCGGCGGAGGCATCGATGCTGACGATGCGCGCATGCGCGTGCGGGCTGCGCAGCGCCTTGGCGTGCAACATGCCGGGAAACGCGATGTCGGTACTGTAGATGGTCCGCCCGCTCACCTTTTCCGCGGCATCGGTGCGGCGCAGATCCGCGCCCACCACACGCAATGGCTGGTTCGAGCGCGCGGCAAGATCATCCGGCATCGCCCGCTCCCTCCACGGCCTTGAGGCGCTCGGCGGCATCCAAAACGGCGTCCACGATCATTTCGTAACCGGTGCAACGGCAGATATTGGACGACATTGCGGCCACCACCTGCGCACGCGTCGGCTCGGGCGTCTGGGCAAGCAGCGCCTTGGTCAGCATCAGCATGCCAGCCGTGCAGTAGCCACATTGAAACGCCGCATGATCGGCGAAGGCGGCGGCGATCGGATGCATCGCACCCGGACGCGACAACCCCTCGACCGTCAGCACCTCGGTGCCATCGACACGATAGGCGAACAACGCGCAACTCGCCGCGGGTTGGCCATCGACCAGTACCGTACAGCTGCCGCACACGCCGCGCGCGCAGGCAAGCCGCACGCCCTGCAGGCGAAACCGCTCACGCAGCATCTCGACCAGCGGCATGCCAGGAGGCCCGTCATAGCAGACCGCGCGGCCATTCAGCGTGAAGCGGATCGGTTCCTGCTCAGCCATGTAGCCCCACATCCGCGCGCCCACGGCCCAGCAGCACCGCACCGGCGCGGCGCAGATACCAGGCGGAACTCACCGGATCGGCGAAATCATCAGGCAATGTATCGATCGAGGCGTCGGTCAGCAGCACCGGCCGACGATATTCGGTGGCGATCGCCGCGCGCGCGCCTGTCGCGTCCCGACACACCGCAACAGTCACCACCGGCCGCAATTCGCGCCGATAGGAGAAGGCATGCCCCTCGCGGAGTGGAATCGCGACGTGATGCAGCAGGCAAGGTGTCTGGGTCTCCCACATCTCAGCTGGCGAAAGCCGCTGCGTCGCACCCGATGGAGTGAGACACACCAGCTGGGCCTGCAGCGCACTGAGCAGCAGCGACAGCTCATAGCGCGTGTGCCGGGCCATTAAATTGCCGCCGATGCTGGCCCAGCCGCGCACCCGCGTGTTGGCGATCATTGCCCAGGCGTCAGCAAATTCCGGCAGATGCGTCCGCAGCAGAGGGTGCTTTGGTCCAGCTTCATGCGTCACCAGCGCGCCGATCCGCAGCATGCCTGGCTCGATGGCGATCTCGCCAAGCCCGCGCACCCTGTCCAGCGCAACCAGCGTACCCGGTCGCCGACCGGTGAGATATTCCGCGCAGAGATGGGTGCCGCCCGCGACCAGCACCGGATCAGGGCAGTCCGCCAATGCCGCTAACACGGCATCGATCGTATGCGGCCGCACCACGCTCGCCGGCGGGGCGCTGCGGCTTGAAGCCGCTATCAGCCCGGCGCCGGCTACCAGCTGCATCGGTGAACCCTCTCCGCCTGCGTTCGTAACAGCGTCCGAAGCTATCGGATCGCAGGGGCACGACGCAAGGCGCCGAAGAAATTGGGGAATTGGAGGTCCGGGCCGGAATCGAACCGGCATTCGCGGATTTGCAGTCCGCTGCATCACCACTCTGCCACCGGACCTTCCGAGCGGGGTGGCGGCTATATCGACCGCGCGCATGCGTCGGTCAAGCGATAAGGGCTCGGGCAGCAACCCGGGAGGTTGGCGCGCGGTCGCCATCTGCCTATAAGTGGCGGGCCGATAACGCAGTGCAGCATGAAGTTGGTGACCGCATGACCCAGACCACCGAGACCAAACCTGGCGGAGGCCTCGTCGCCGCCCGTCAGCACATGGTCGACAGCCAGCTGCGCCCCAACAAGGTCACCGATCCCGCCCTGCTGGCGGTGATGCGCACCTTGCCGCGCGAGGATTTTCTTCCCGTCGACCGGCGGCATCTCGCCTATGGCGACGATGATGTCGCCCTGCTTTCGGGTCGAGTGCTTGCCGCCCCGATGACCACCGCGAAGCTGCTGCAACTGGCCGCCCCTCGCGCCGGCGAACGGGCCTTGGTGATCGGCGCCGGGCCCGGCTATTCATCCGCCATCCTCTCAGCCCTTGGGCTTGATGTGACCGCGGTGGAGGAAGACCCCACCTTGCTGGGCCTCGCCCGCGCGGGCCTCGCCGCCACCGGCCATGCCGTGCGCCTTGTGCAGGGACCGCTCGCCGAGGGCTGGGCCGCCGCAGGGCCGTACGACCTGGTGCTGATCGAGGGCGCCGCGCCCGCAGTGCCGCCCGCCGTCGCCGCGCAGGTCGGCGGTCGTCTGGTCGGCGTGATCATGCCGCCGCATGGCAGCAGCCGGGCGGTGCTGGCCGAGCCGGTGCCGGGCGGCTTGTCGATGCAGCCGGCGTTTGACTGCGCCACGGGGCTGTTGCCCAGCCTTTTACCGGCGCCTTCTTTCGTCTTCTGAGCGTTTTGTTAACCAAAGCATGGGTTGATGCCCATACTAACTGCCATGGATGCTTGGCGGTGGGCGCTCCGCTGTGCCAATTTGCCACATCGGATGCGTCGGCCACCGCCGTCGCGTTCATCATCTGACCCCACAGGTCGGACTCAGGCAGATCAGCCGGAGCCGCCGCGCCAGAAAGGTGCCGTTGAATGAGCCATCGCCCCATGCTGTCCTCCCGGACCATGCTCTCCGGTTGTGTGCCGCTGTTGCTGGCGGCCCTCGGTGGGCCCGCCGCGATGGCGCAGTCAGCACCGAGCAAGCCTGCCGCGCCCGCCAAGCCGGCAGTTGCCAAGGCGCCCGCGCCCTATCCCGGCAATGTCGCCGACCATCTGCCAAAAACCCTGCAAGACGCGCTGGCGATCGCTTATGCGACCAACCCAACCCTGCTTGCCGAGCGCGCCAAGCTGCGCGCGACAGACGAAGGCGTGCCCCAGGCCCTGGCCGGCTGGCGACCCACCGTCAATGTGACCGGCTATGGTGGCTGGTCGCACGGCAGCCAGTTCCAGAATGTGCGGCTGGGCGGCGTGACCTACGGGGTGGACACTGCCTACGACCGCAACGTGTTCTCGGGCTCCGCGCTGATCACCCAGCCGCTTTATCGCGGTGGTCGCACCGTCGCCGGCACCAACAAGGCTGAGAGCCTGGTGCAAGGTGAGCGTGCGCGACTGATCGCCGCCGAGCAGCAGGTCTTTGGCAACGTCATTTCAGCATACGTGAACGTGATCCAGCAGCAGCAGCTGGTCGCACTGAACAGCTCCAACGTGCAGGTGCTGGACCGGCAGCTGCAGGCCACCAACGACCGCTTCCGTGTTGGCGAAATCACCCAGACTGACGTCGCGCAAGCGCAGGCGGCCCTGGCCGGCGCGCAGGCGACGCTGCAGACCTCGCTTGGCACGTTGCAATCCGCCCGTGCCACGTTCCGTCAGTATGTCGGTGAGCTGCCGGGCGAACTCACCCCGCCGCAGCCGGTGAAGCTGCCTGCCAAGAGTCAGCAGGAACTGGTGGACATGGCCGCCAACAACAACCCGAACGTCATCGCTGCCCAGTTTGACGACGCTGCCGGGCGCGACGCGGTCGACCTTGCCTTCGCCGCGCTGCAGCCCACCCTTGCCGCCCAGGCCGGCTTCATTCGCAACGACAATGTGAGCCAGTCCAACGTGCATTCGGCCGGTCCGCAGGCGGTCATCACCTTCAACGTGCCGATCTATCAGGGTGGCTCCGAATACGCGACCATCCGCGCCGCCAAGCAGACCGAGCAGCAGCTGCGCAAGGTCGTCGACGACCAGCGCCGCCAGGCGATGCAACAGGCTGCGCAGGCCTGGGAGACCTATATCGCCGCCAAGGCCACGATCGAGAGCACCCGCGCGCAGATCCGCGCCAACGAGATCGCGCTCGACGGCGTGCAGCGTGAGGCGCTTCTGGGCACCCGCACCACGCTGGATGTGCTGAATGCCGAGCAGCTGCTGCTAAATTCGCGCAGCACGCTGATCCAGAATCTTGCCGCCCTCGTTACCGCCTCCTACTCGGCGGTCGCAGCGAGCGGACGCCTGACCGCGCGCGACCTCACCCTCCCGGTCGCTGCGTATGACGAGACCGCCTATTATAACCAGGTTCGCAACAAGCTGATCGGCACAGGCGACCATGCCACCGACCAACCCGGACGCTGAGCACGCATGACCGAGGCAAGCCCCGCCACTGCCGGAAGTGAGGGCGCACCGGGCGGCGACCCGTCGATGGAGGATATTCTCGCCTCCATCCGGCGGATCCTTAACGAGGAGACGGCGGTCGAGGGTGCATCGCCCGCGGAGGGCGCCCCGGCCGTGGAGGAGGCGCCGCTGCTGCTCGACCAGACAATGCTCAGCAAGTCGCCCGGCATACCCCAGACCGCTCCCGAACCCGCTGCGTCCGCCCCACCGATGCCGCCCCAGCTCATACCGATGGCCGCCGCACCGCAACCTGCCACAACCGCTGAGGCCGATGTCTCTGGCCTGCTGGCGCCTCAGACCGAGCAGGCCGCCAGCGGCGCAATGGCGGCGCTGGCCGCCCAGATTATCGCCGGCCGCGATCTCGCCACCCATCGCGGCGGGCCGACCATCGAGGACCTGGTGCGCCAGGAGATCCGTCCGCTGCTGAAATCCTGGCTGGATGCCTATCTGCCGCCGATGGTTGAACGCCTGGTGCAGACCGAACTGGAGCGGCTCGGCAATCGCCTGGGTCACTGACCAAGCATAGCGCCTGCGCGGCCTGATTGGTTGTCGGCCCCGATCGCCCCTCGTAAAAGATTCCCATGCTGAACAAGAGCTTTCTGCCCGCCGAGCGCGAGGGCGCGATCTACGCCGCATGGGAACATTCCGGCGCCTTCGCGGCGCATCCGAACTCCGCGGCCACGCCCTTCACCATCATGATCCCGCCACCGAACGTCACCGGCAGCCTGCATGTCGGCCACGCGCTGACCTTCACCCTGCAGGACGCGCTGATCCGCTGGCGCCGCATGCAGGGGCGTGACGCGCTCTGGCAGCCCGGCACTGACCATGCCGGCATCGCGACGCAGATGGTGGTCGAGCGCCTGCTCGCCAATGAGGGCTTGACTCGCCAAGAGCTCGGCCGTGGCGCGTTCCTCGATCGTGTCTGGCAATGGAAAGCCGAATCGGGCGGCACCATCACCACCCAGCTTCGCCGACTCGGCGCCGGGCCGGATTGGGCGCGAGAGCGCTTCACCATGGATGAGGGCCTCTCTCGCGCCGTGCGCGAGGTCTTTGTCAAACTGCACAGCGAAGGCCTGATCTATCGCGACCGCAGGCTGGTGAACTGGGACCCGCAATTTCAGTCCGCCATTTCAGACCTCGAAGTCGAGAGCCAGGAGATCAAGGGCCATCTCTGGCACATCTCCTACCCGATCGAGGGCGAGGCGGATCGTTCCATCATTGTCGCCACCACGCGCCCCGAAACCATGCTGGCCGACAGCGCGGTGGCGGTACACCCAACTGACGAGCGCTATGCCGATCTCGTCGGCAAATTCGTCATCCTGCCGATCACCGGCCGGCGCGTGCCGATCATCGCGGATGAGTATTCCGATCCCGAGAAGGGCACCGGCGCGGTGAAAATCACGCCGGCGCACGACTTCAACGATTTCGCGGTAGGCCAGCGCCACGCCCTGCCGATGCCCTCGGTTCTGGATCGCCAGGCACGGATATTCCTTGACGAGATCGAGATTTCTACAATCGACGACCTCGCCGATCCCGATTTTGCCCGTTCGCTGGCAGGGCAGGGGCGCGAGGCGGCCCGCCGGGCGATCGTCGCCGAACTCGAACGCCTGGGACGGCTCGACAAGATCGAGCCGCACACCCATCAGGTTCCGCATGGCGACCGCTCCGGTGTGGTGATCGAACCGTTGCTCACCACCCAATGGTTCTGCAACGCTGCCGTTCTCGCCAAGCCCGCACTGGAAGCGGTCGAAAGCGGCCGTACCCAATTCGTGCCGAAGCAGTGGGAAAACACCTATTTCGCCTGGCTGCGCGACATCCAGCCCTGGTGCATCTCCCGCCAACTCTGGTGGGGCCACCGCATCCCCGCCTGGTATGGCCCCGACGGCGAGGTGTTTGTCGCCCACGATGAAGAAGCAGCCAACAAGCTCGCCGAGACGCATTACGGACACGCCGAACCGCTCGTGCAGGACGAGGACGTTCTCGACACCTGGTTCAGCTCCGCCCTCTGGCCGTTCTCCACCCTCGGCTGGCCCGACGATACGTCCCTCGTCGATCGCTACTACCCCACCGACGTGCTGGTCACCGGCTTCGACATCATCTTTTTCTGGGTCGCCCGGATGATGATGATGGGCCTGCATTTCCAGAACGACGTGCCGTTCAAGACCATCGTCATCCACGGCCTGGTGCGCGACGAGCGTGGCCAGAAAATGTCGAAATCCAAAGGCAATGTCATTGATCCGCTCGAACTGATCGACGCCTACGGCACCGACGCGCTGCGCTTCACCATCTGCTCGCTCACCGGCCCGGGTCGCGATGTGAAGCTCGGCGCGCAGCGGGTGGAATCCTATCGTAGCTTCTGTACCAAGCTGTGGAACGCCGCGCGCTTCTGTGAAATGAACCAGGTCGCGCCCATCGCAGATTTCGACCCCGAGACGGTCAAGGCGCCGCTCTGCCGCTGGCTGCTCGATGCCGCCAACCAGGCGATCGTGGAAGCCACCGAGGCGCTGGAGGCCTTCCGCTTCAACGACTATGCGGCCGCCTGCTACCGCTTCACCTGGAACATCTTCTGTGACTGGTTCCTGGAATTCGCCAAGCCCGTGCTGAACGGCACCGATGCGGCCGCCGCCGCCGAATTGCGTGCCACCGCCGGGCACGTGCTCGGCATCATCATCCGCCTGCTGCACCCGGCGATGCCCTTCATCACCGAGGAGCTTTGGAGCGAGCTGGGCTATGGCCCACTGGGCACCCTGATCACTGCACCCTGGCCCAGCGCCTGCACTGTCACCGACGCCCCGTCCGCCCGTGCCGAGCTCGACTGGGTGGTGCGCCTGATCACCGAGGTGCGCACGGTGCGCGCCGAGATGAACATCCCGCCGGCCACGCTCGCCCCCGTGCTGCTGCGCGACGCCGCCGCGATCACGCTCGCCCGTGCGCAGGCCTGGATCGACCCGATCCGCCGCCTCGCCCGAGCCGAATCCGTCGCACCCATGTCCGGCGACATCCCACGCGGTGCGGCCCAGGCGGTGCTCGATGAAGCCACCATCGTCATCCCGCTCACCGGCCTGATCGATCTCGATGCCGAGCGCGCCCGCCTGTCCAAGGAGCGCGACCGTGCCGCCGGCGAGGCGAAGAAAATCGCGCAGAAGCTCGCTAACCAAAATTTCGTCGCCCGCGCCCCGGTCGAGGTGGTTGAGGAGAACCGCGAACGCCTGGCCACCGCCGAGGCGGAGGTGGCGCGTCTGGCCGCCGCACTCGGCCGTATCGTCTAGGCCGGGTCAGCCACGCTGAAAAAACACCGCACCGGCGGTGTGCGACAGCCACATCCGGTTCTGCCGCAACAGGTCGAGCCCGATCAGCATGTCGATGCCGCTAACACGCGCGTCTGACACGTTCAGTTCCGGTGCGTCGAACCCTAGCGGGCCGACCTGCAGCCGCCGGAACCGGTGCCGCCGGTAATTCGGTGCGTTCGCGCCCACGCCACGCGCGGTGCCGCCCGGGTCACCCATCAACTGCGCCGCACCCAGCCCCATCCGCGCCGCCGCGCCAGCCATCACGATCGAACTGCTCGCCCCGGTATCGATCACCGCGGCGATCTCGGTGCCGTCCAACGTGGCCCGAACCATCGACAGCAAGCCGCGCCGCACCAGCGGAATCCGATCATTGGTGCGCGACCACAACACCGGCTCACCGCGACACCCGCCGGGCCGATAGATCGACAATGTGTCGCCAGGAAAATCGAAATCCAAATCGTAGCCACTCAGCAGGTCCGCCCCCAGCAGTCCCGAGATCGGCGGCCCTTTGATCTTCGGGCTGTCCACCACCGCCAGGCTGATCATGGTGAATTTCGCCGCCCCGATCTGGATCTCCGGGATCACAACGTCGCGCCGATATTGCGTCGCACCGCCAATGCCGTTCAGCGTGCTCATATGCGCGAGGTTGTCCGGCAGCCGCAGTAGACCGGCGACATAAGGATCGATGGTTGTCCGCTCCGACCCGGTATCGAGCATCATCCGCGCGCGGATGCCCTCCAGCGTGACCGGCACCAGCAACGTGCCCTGATCGACCACGAGCGGCACGCTGCCCAGCGGTTGGATCCCGCAACTCGGCAATGTCGGCGCCGCATCGGCACAGGCCGCCAACGGCAAGACGGGCATGGCGGAGAGCATCGCGCGGCGGGACAATGGCATGGCTCGGCATAACGCAGCCCTCGCGCCGCCAGCAAGCGAGTCATCACTCCGTTACAATCGCGGCCGCAAATGCGCCGTCATCCCGACCTGGTATAACGTGTCGATGCGACCCTCACAGGCAAAGCCATGAAGCGACGAGCCCTCCTCAGTGTCCTCACCCTCGGCGCCGGCGTCCTGGCGACCGCGCCGGTCTTGGCCCAGGTGATCGTGCAGTATCCACCCATCCCCGGTCCTGTGCGCGAGGGCCCGCCGCCACCCCCTCCCGGCCCGCCCGGCCGCTTTGTGTGGGAACGTGGGCACTGGCACTGGAACGGCCGCGGCTATGTCTGGTTGGCGGGGCACTGGATCGAGCGCGCGCCGCGACATGCCTATTTTGTTGAGGGGCACTGGGCGCGCTCGCCTGGGGGCTATGTTTGGGTGCCGGCTCATTGGCAGTAGCGTGTCAGCGCTATTTTTGAAGAAAAGAACCATCAAAGTTTTGGATTTTTGGTGCCTAGGGCGGCATTTCAGCACTTAGGCGCGGCGGAAGAAGACCGCACCGGCGCGGTGGGATAGCCACATTCTGGTCTGGCGCATCGTGCTGAGGCCGATCACCAGATCGTAGGGGTTCAG